>JAFXYU010000296.1 GCA_017541565.1 bacterium
GCTTGGTGCTTCTTGTGCATTAATGTTATCAGGTGCACCATTTGAAGGTCCAATTGGTGCAGTAAGAGTTTCTAAACTTGACGGGCAATTGATAGCTAACCCGACACACCAGCAGGCTGCAAAATCAAATCTTGATATTGTAGTTGCAGGTACACACGATTCTGTAATTATGGTTGAAGCAGGATGTAAATTTGTAACAGAAGACGATATTATGAATGCTGTTGAGTTTGCACAGGTCGAAATCAGAAAACAATGCGACGCTCAGGTAGAGTTTGCAAAGGCTTGCGGAGTCGTAAAAGAAGAGTTCGTAAACCCTTATGATACGACGGAACTCAAGCAAATTATTGATGAAGTTGCACATGATATGATTTTCGATGCATATCACAACTTTGATCGTGAATACAGACAAAACAAACTTGAAGAAGCAAAGAAACTTGTTAAAGAAAAAGTTGAGGCGCTTCCCGAAGACCATTATATTAAGACAATTATTGAAGAGACAGGCATTGACTTTGTTGCTGAAGAATTTAAAAATGCAGAAAAGAAAATTATGCGTGCAATGATTCTTGATGAAGGTGTACGTGCACACGGAAGAATACCGACCGAAGTTCGTCCTATCTGGTGTGCAGTCGGTGTTATTCCGCGCGCTCACGGTTCGGCTGTATTTACAAGAGGACAAACACAAATCCTTTCAGTTGCAACTCTTGCAGGTCCCGGCATGAAACAGGAACTTGACGGTGTTGATCCGGAAACCGAAAAAACTTACATGCACAAATACATCTTCCCCGGTTTTTCTGTTGGTGAAGTTAAACCGCTTAGAGGTCCGGGAAGAAGAGAAGTCGGCCACGGAAATCTTGCCGAACGTGCTAACGTTCCTGCTCTTCCGAGTCAGGAAGAATTCGGATACACAATCCGTGTAACATCCGATGTTCTTGAATCAAACGGTTCAACATCAATGGGTTCGACTTGCGGTTCTTCTATGGCATTGATGAATGCAGGTGTTCCTGTTAAATGTATGATTGGCGGTGTTGCAATGGGTATGATTACCGAAGAAGGTAAAGAACCTGTCGTATTAACAGATATTCAAGGTATTGAAGATTTTCTCGGAGATATGGACTTTAAAGTAACAGGTAACGATGACGGTATCACTGCACTTCAAATGGATATGAAAGCAAAGGGTATTGCAAATGCTACTTTAAGACGCGCATTGGCACAAGCCAAAGAGGGCAGACTCCATATCTTAGGTGAAATGAGAAAAGTTATTACCGAACCGGCTAAAGAACTTTCACCGTTTGCACCTTCAATTTCTACAATGACTATTCCGGTTGAAGATATCGGAACCGTTATCGGACCTGGTGGTAAACAAATCAGAGCAATCATTGATGCATCAGGTGCGGAAATTGATATTCAGGATAATGGTGTTGTTACAATCACTTCCAATGACCAAGAAGGTGCGGCAATTGCTAAGAAAATGATTAACGATCTTACGTTTAAACCTGAGGTCGGTATGGTTGTAAAGGGAAAAGTTGTAAGAATCATTCCTATCGGTGCTTTTGTTGAATTAGGCGGCGGTAAAGACGGTATGGTACACATTTCTCAGATCTGCCAAGAAAGAATCGAAACAATTGAACCTCACGTTAATATCGGTGACGAAGTTATCGTAAAGGTAATAAAGATTGATGACAAGGGCAGAATCAACCTTACTATTAAGGGTGTAACCGAAGAAGATAAAGCACAATTGCAATAATATGCAAGTTTATACATTAAGGCGGCGGTGAATATCACCGCCGCCTTAATTTTTTGATTAAAATCTAATAAATTTTATATCTTATTGGAAAATTTTTTCCAAGTCTTGCTGTTTGAATTGATGTTTTGTAAGGAGCATAAAACATTTCAAAGTAGCCTGCATTCTGTTAGTAACACCAAGTTTTTTATAAATTGAGGCAAGGTGTGCTTTTGTCGTATGCTCGGATATGCATAATTTTTTTGAAATCTCTTTATTTTCTTTTGCGAGTAAAAGTTGGTATAAAACTTCTATTTCTCTTTTTGTAAAATTCCCCACCAGATTGCTATTCCTTAGTTACACTCTTCTGTTATAGTTAATTTGTACTATATAAATAATTAAAATTCTATTAGACTTATGGCTGATTTTTCTAATATATATTCATTTTTTTGTAAAATCAAGAAATATGTGTCATGTAAACTTTTGTAAAGATATTTTTATTTCTTGAAAGTGCATAACAATTAAATACTTTATATATATAAGATGGAATTATAGGAACTGTAAGATGTCTACAAATGGTGAACTTTTAGCATTAACATTAAAGAATAGCGCACAAGCCGCACTTCAGAGTAGTAACTCAACCGGCGTAAAAGGTTACAATATAACCGGCGCAAATAGTAGTGTTGGTGCACAAATTACAGGGAATGTTTTATCCGGTTTAACAACTATTTTTTCATTATTGATTTCACAAAGTGAAGCAGATTCAATGAATGATAAATCTGCAAAGGACGCAAATAACCTTAAAAAGTCCGAAGAAAAAGTAAAAGAAACTACCAATTCAAAACTTGCAGAATTTCAACAACAGATACAAGCAGCAGTTGATGAAATAAATGCAAAATTGGAAGAAATTAAAGACAAAGAAAAAGAAAAAGAAGAAATTCAAACACAATTAGCGGCTCAAACAGATATTATTGAAGAAGCATCCGCATATTTAAATGAAGGCGGATCTGAAAGCAAAAACCAGCAAGGCGGAAAATTTAAAAACCGTGCAGAAGCGCTTACTGCAATTCGTGACGCTTCGGATAAAATCAAATCACTTTCGGAACAAGTTAACAATCTGTCGCAGTATGTTTCTGGTGTTCAGAAATCGATTGAAGGTCAGCAATTAATTATTGAAGGTGCCGAAACACAAATGAATGCTACTGTAGAACAGGCAACGCAAGAATATAACAATTTGCAGCAAGAAGCAGAAACGCAGAAAGCAACAAATGATTCAAATAAAGCAAAAGGTGAACAGGCAATTACAAGCGGAAACAGCAAAATTACCGAAGGTGAAGCAACTCAGAATCAGATACTTATATCTAAAGGTAACGAAGAAGTAAATGCCGGAAACAGTGTAGTTAAAACTTCAACCGAATCAAATCAATCGTTGTCTGCTACAAACGGTTTGATAACAAATGATTTGACTCAACTCACAACAGAAAAGACTGCAGTAGGATCTATCGTTAACACGGGAAAATCAGCAGCAGAACAAGCACTTGGCGCTTGGGGGACAATAGGAGAATGGTCAACATCGCTTGCTACAGATTTGACAGCAGAGTCAAAATTGCTTGAGGAAGCGGTAAAGAATACTCAATCAAAGATTGAGGTTTCCGAACCGAGTGAAGATAATAATAAAGACAAAAAACAGACTTCAAATTTGAGTGACGGATATTACCAAAAATTATCAATGGATAGTTACAATCCGTATGTATCAAACGAGAAAATATTTGACTATGATGTACAAAATTTGAGAAAAGTAGTTTCAATATAGAAATTAAAAGCCTTTCTTTTAAAAGAAAGGTTTTTTTATTAGGGATAAAAACGCTACTTTAAATGTATGATTTTTAATGCAGTTGCTACATCAAACGGATGATTTTTCTAAAATGGCATTATTAATTTTTGTAAAAATATTTTATAATTTTAATAGGAAAATTGACTTTCAGTACTATTCCATTAAAAAACAAGTGAGCAAGTGATTAAGTGAATAAGTGAAAGGTTATTTGCTTAAATACACTAAAAAGAGTATGGAAAAACAATGACTTACTTTCTCACTTAGTCACTTGCTCACTTAATCACCAAAAGAAAGGAGCCCACACTCATGGGTATGGCAGCATCACAGGCAAGGTATTTGGCACTTGTCGCAAGAAAATCAAATTGTGAATACGAAGGACAGCAGATCAACCAAGCAAGATTGGCGTTATCAAACCAGTCTGCGAATTTGTTTAACCAGATGCTTGGGTTAAAAGTTCCTGTTCCGCCGAGTACAACCGATTATACGAAAGAACAGTATTCGTTTAAGTCAGGTAATGTTGCTGTTACTCTTGATTCGTGGAAACAACTTGCGGAAAAAGATGAAAATTATAACTATGTTGTCACATACCACTATAATTCTGATGTCTTCACCGGGTCACAGAAACAAATGACGGATCCTCAGGTTCAGTTTGCTCATCCGAATATTGATATATCACCGGACTATGAAGCATCAATAGCAAAAATTCAAGATGCACTTATTGCGTTAGAGGCTGCTCAGGAAACTTATGAAACCGCAAAATCAACCTTACAAAGTTTGCAGTCTGCCGCAAAGAAAATGTCGACTTATACTGATAAATCGAGTTATTCAGGTGTAACAAGCGCACAAAAAACTTCTGATACCACATACGATGTTAATTATACGGAAAAAGAAGTAGTAAATAACGTTCGTTATGATTTATACAAAGGTAATGTCGGGGACAAGTATTACTATAAATCCGGCTGTTATTATAAAACCGCGGGAGACGAAAGTTCTCTGATTGCTCCTTTA
>JAFXYU010000297.1 GCA_017541565.1 bacterium
GCAACAAGTAGCTCTATGTAAAACAGGAAATTTATGACTAATTTAAATGAAATTAAATATGTAGATTGGCAATTCAAACTCAACGGCATCGGTGATGTCGCAGAAGGTGTTGAGGATATAAACCAATGCATTGCAACAATATTAAATACTCCAAAAGGCTCTGATCCCCACAGACCGACATTTGGTTCAAACATATATAAATATGTAGATTATCCGATTAATACAGCTAAACCAAACGTCATAAGAGAGACCATAGATGCAATAACTCTGTGGGAACAAAGGATTAATGTAAATTCTGTTATTGTTGAAATCGAATATGAACATTTGTACATAAAAGTTGAATGGACTCTTAAAAGTACAAATACAAAAGGAACAGCGGAGGTGATTGTATGACATCAAGACTCCCTGAACCTAATTTTATAGAACGTGATGCAGATAAAATCACTCAAGAGTGGATTGCTCTTTATGAAGAAAAGACAGGCAAGACCTTACAAGATGCACAAATTGAAAGGCTTTTAATTGATGTCGGAGTTTATCGTGAGAATTTACTCCGTATAAAAATACAAGAAGTCGCAAAATCAAATCTTTTAAGTTACGCACCGATTGAAGTTTTAGTTCATCTTGGAGAACTGGTCGGAGTTTCTAAATTAGAAGCAAAGTATTCTAAAACCACATTGGAATTTAAAATAAATGCTCCCCTAAATACTGATTTTGTAATCTATGAAGGAACGGAAGTTGAATCAAAAGACTCAAAATACATATTTAAAACTGATTCTGCCGCTATTTTAAATGCAGGAGAATTATCCGTAACCGTTGATGCAACTTGCACAACAAAAGGTGCGGAAGCTAACGGGTATAGTATTGGTGAAATTAATAATCTTATAACTCCGCTTGATTATGATGTTGCAAGTGTTGAAAATATTAACGAAACCCACTCCGGTGCAGATGAAGAAGATATTGAGAGTTTTAGAGAAAGAATAAGACTTGCTCCTGAAAGTTTCTCTAATGCAGGATCGGAAGGTGCATATCGTTTTCATACATTATCCGCTCATCAGGATATTATTGACGTTTCCGTATTATCGGATATAGCAGGAGTGGTTGATATTTATCCTTTAACAAAAGACGGAAATCCATCCGATGAACTTATAGAAATTGTATCAAATTATTTAAGTGCAGATACAGTAAGACCTTTAACAGATAAAGTTATTGTTCATAAACCTCAAAGTATAGATTTTACAATAAATGCACTTGTTTATTTATACAAAGATGCCGATTTAAACACCGTTCAAAAACTAATCAATGAACGATTAAAAGAATACAAAAAAGAAATGGCATCTAAACTTGGGAAAGATATTGTTCCATCTCAAATTATTGCCCTAATCAACTCGATTTATGGGGTTTATAAAGTGGAACTGAATTCCCCTGAATATATTGTCTTAAATAAAGACCAATGGGCAAATTTAGAAAGTTTTAGCATAGATTTTGGAGGTATAGCCGATGAGTAATGTCTTAACTCCGATTAATGATATATCCTCTCAAACATTTGATGAATTATTCTCCCGTTATCAAAAGTTAGATACGGACTGCCTTTTAATCTACATATTTGATAAGGTTGAATCTTCAGCTTTGGTTCATCTTGCAAATCAAATGCATATAACAGGAACTGAAGGTTGGAATAATTGTGAAACGGAAGCAGAACAGAGAGCTTTACTTAAAAATTCCATAAAACTACATAAATACAGAGGCACAAAATATGCTCTTTTGATGATTCTTCAGGTTTTAGGAATAGATGGCGAAGTATATGAGTGGTTTGACTACGGAGGAGAGCCTTATTATTTTAAATTATCAATTGATACAGATAAAGCATATGATGAGGAATTTGAAAGCAAGCTGTTTGCTTTAATTAACAACAATAAAAACGTTCGCTCAAAATTAGAAAAACTTATGGTTCATCTTGTCAGATATTTTGAAATCAATATGGCAAGTGCGGTTATAACCTGTGAGGAGTTAATCGTATGAGTGAATTATTTTATTCAATTATTACAAATCAGGGTATTGACCTTATTAATACTGCTTTAGCCGATAACACGAAACTCGATTTAGCGTTTATTGCGGTCGGTGATTCAAATGGTGAATATTATGAACCTCAATGCTCTCAAACACAGCTTGTAAATGAAAAATACCGAATGAATGTAACCGAAGTTTCTAACCTTACGGCACAGGGAATGATTCCTGCCGATATCGGAGGTTTTTATATTCGTGAAGTCGGATTATTTGATAAATTTAACCGTTTGATTTTGGTAGCCAAACAACCTGAAACATATAAGCCGTTGGAACTTGAAGGTTCAACAAAGGAAATGTGGATTAAGGTGATTATAAGGGCGATAAATTCGGATGTTCTTGAATTAAAAGTTGATAAAAGTATGCAGTATGCAACAGTTGAGTGGGTTTTATCACTTTTTGAAGAATACAAAAAATCAACAACAATGCAGATTACAACTTACGATACCAACTTTAACGGACTTGTTGATACTTGCGAAATTATTGATGGAGGTGATTTCTTGCATTCTGATGATGTAACAGGCGAAATTTCAGATGTTGTTATGAGTGCGATTATCTATGACCAAAACAGAAATGGGATTATTGATACTTGCGAATACGTTGATGGCGAAGGTTTCTTGACTCAAGACGGAACTGTAAGCGATCCGAGATTAGAAGTATTTATGCAAACAGATAGATATGATACCGACAAAAATAGTGCTGTTGATAGAGCCGACAGCATTGATGCCGGAGAGTTTTAGTTATTACAAAAAACATAAGGAGATTAAAAAATGGGACAATTCAAATTAAAAGAGGATTAGCGGCAAACTTACCTCAAAGTGCGGCAATTGCAGAAATTATGTACACAACCGACACAAAAAGATTTTATGTTGGTAACGGAAGTGATTTACCTTTAACGGAATTTATTAACTATGAACAATTAAATGATTATCTGACTTTGAAAGCAAATTTAGTTCATAGTCACTCATCAACCGATATTGATGATTTTAATACAGCGGTAGACGAGAGAATAACACTTAAAAAAGGTGTTCAAAACGGAATTGCATCATTGGATGCAAACGGTTTAATCCCCGTTACTCAAATTCCTATTACATATAAGGAAGCTCAAGTTGTAGCAGATATTGATGCAAGAGATGCTCTTGAAACTTTTGCCGGATTACACGCACTTGTTTTGGATGCAACAGATGATGCTACGGTTGAATCGGGTGGTGCTGAATATATCCACAACGGAACAGCTTGGATTAAAACAAGTGAATTAAATAATTTAGATACAGTTATCACTTGGGCAAATATCCAAAACAAACCGACAATTATTACTTCGGTTTTAGGTTTAACGGATACTCCGAATACATTTGGCGGTTACGCAGGAAAAGTTTTAGCTGTGAACTCCAATGAAACGGCTCTTGAATTCTTGGATGTTTACACAGGCGATCTTGACGGAGGTTCATTTTAATGGGAACACAAATCAGATTTAAACGTGGAAATAAGTCTGATATGCCATTATCCGTATCATCAGGCACTCCTTTATGGTGCGAAGATACACAGGAATTGTATGTCGGAACAGGCACAAGCGTTAAGAAAATCGGCATCGGTGATTTATCTCAAGCGGATAATACGGATGATGTTCTTCATCCCCTCGGTGTTAGACCTGAAAGCATAAATCAAATTCAAAGGAATTCAGGTATATCAATGCAGGGTGGGAATATCACAGCTGATGCTTTTATCGGAAAACTGCTTGGGAATTCTAATACAGCTACAAAATTAGAAACAGCAAGAAGTGTAACATTAACGGGCGGAGTATCAGGAACTGCTAATTTTGACGGAAGCAATAATCTTGTTATTGAAACTCAAGTAAATAGTGATTATTTCCCTTTGCTTGCAAGTATGACATTTGAAAGAGAATTATCACCATCAGAATCATTCGGTTGGCTTGAGCAGGGTTCTCTTGTAACTAATGTCTATCAGGATGCTGTTAATAGAATTGTATCGGAATATAATTCAGGAGTTGCAAAAACTCAATTAATTGAAGAAAATTGGATTCAACCTTTATTAACCGATAACGGTGCATTGGGCGGAACAACATTTGCGGTCAAAGCATCTTCTCAAGCCTCAAACAGCTATCAAGCATATATGGCATTTCGTGGTGATGATGCAACTTCATTTTGGAGGTCTGCTTCTCAAGCATCGGGCGGTTGGTATTTAATTTTCTATAATCCGACACCCCTAAAAGTTTCAAAACTTGATATTACAATTAATGCCGTTGCAAATAATCCGACAGGTGGTATATTTCAAGGCTCAAATGATGGCGAGAATTGGACAGATTTATGCACATTTACAAATACAACAGCAACTCATGCGGCAGATAAATTTGTTGTTGATGTAAGAGCTAATAATTCATTTTACAAATATTACAGAATATATTTCACAGGCTCAAGCAGTAAAGTCATTGATATATCTGAAGTTGTAATTTGGGCAACTTATCTTGTTAATTCTTTCCCATACAGATTAGCTTCAAACGGTGATAAAATAGCACTTTCAAATTACAAAAATATAATTGATGACTATTATAATCGAGAAGGTCACGCTGATTTTTATATCTTGGATATGCTCCACAGCCAATTTTATCTTCCAAGAGACATCGGTGCTCCTGCGACACGCCATATTGTTAAATCGCTCCGATACGGAAGTGAGTGGTATGACTTGTACAATGACGGTTGGATAGAACAGGGCGGAGTATTTTATCAATATGCAAATACTTCAACAAGTAACAGCTATAACTGGATTCAGCTCCATAGAATAATGAGGGAGTTTGATTATACGGCAAATGCTGATGTAACCGATGCTCAATATTGCGGAACTACTTGCACAATTTGGGGAAGAAAAACAACAGGATTCAATATGTATGTTTCAGCTTCCTATAAAAAAATAATGTGGAGGGTTTCAGGTTGGACTTCAAAACCGACATTGGATGATTACGATACTGAAGTATTAAATAAACTGCGTTCAAAAAGAAAATATTACAAAGTCGGAAATGTTATTCAGCATTTAGACGGCATTGATATATCTTCAATTTTAAGTGATATTTCTGCTCTTCAGACAAAAGTCAATAAATTATCAGGAGCCGGAGGCGGCGGTGGAAATTTATTTAAGAATTTCTTTAAAAGTAATCAATATGATTTTGCCGCTAAAAGTTTTATCACAATTGAGCATAATTTAGGATTAAGCGAAGAAGAAATCGAAAGAGCAATGATAGTTCCTTGCTTGATTTGTACGACATCTGTTGCCGGATACTCATTAGGACAAATTATTGAACTTCCGACAATTCTTGCTTATGCATCATATCCAATTCCGCAACCCTATTCGTTATATGAAGATTCATTCGTACAAAGAACAGGGGATAATTATGCATTTTGGATTAACAGATATAACAGAAGCTACGGCTACCACTATCTTACAACTTCAGATGTGGTTAACTGTTTTAAATATTTTGTAAAGATTTGGTATTAAAGGAGATTAATATATGTTTTACATAACACAAGACGGACAAATTTATTCAGGTGATTGCCAAAACGGAGACAGACAATTAACCGCAGATGAAGTAACACTCGTCAGAAGCGGAAAATACGCAATTATTGATTTAAGAGTTGTTGATCCATCCGAACAAGTCGGATACACACAAACTCAAAGAATAAATGAAATCAATGATTCAATTGAACAAACCCAAGCAGAACTTGATAAATGGGATTTAAAGACAATTAGAGCATTGAGAGAAGGTGGCAATATGGAAGATGGCACTCCCTATCTTGATTATTACCAATCCGAAATTAATGCCTTAAGAGCAAGAATGAGTGATTTAAATAATGAAAAAGCACAGTTAGAACAGGAATTACAAGAGTTGTTATCTCAAGATGAAGGTTAATATTAAATTTAAACGTGGATACAAATCAAATATGCCGAGTTATGCTCCTGATGGTATGCCTCTTTGGTGTTCAGACACTAAAGAATTATATATGGGAACGGGCTCAAGCATATCTAAAATTTCAAGCGGAAGTTCAACAAGTCTGTTTTCTCATTTTTATGAAAGTTCTCAATATGAATATGTTATTAAGAGCTTTGTAACTATAAATCATAATTTAGGTTTAACTGATGACGAAATTAGAAAAGCGTTTGTTGTTCCCTGTCTTATATGTACAACCGAAGTCGCTGGATATTCGCTAAATCAAATAATTCCCCAAGCAAATATTCTCGCTTATGCAGGTTATCCCATCCCTCAACCATATATTTTATCCAAAAATACATTCACGCAAAGAACTGGTGATTCTTATGCATTTTGGATAAATAGATACAACAGAAACTACGGTTATCACTACATTACGACATCTGACATCACTAAATGTTTCAGATATTTCGTTAGAATTTGGTACTAATTTTAAAAGGTTAGAAATTAATGACTAATATTAAATTTAAACGTGGAAATAAGGCAAAATTGCCATCTTTAGCACCTGACGGTATGCCTCTTTGGTGTTCTGATACGAAAGAATTGTATATCGGAACAGGGAATGGTGTATCTCAAGTAACGGGCGGAGGATCAGCAGACACTTCAGATTGTCAAAAACTAAGCGAAAAAAATGTCCCTAATGGATATGTAGGTTTGGATTCAAACGGGATGATTCCAAAAAGCTACTATGACAATGTGAATGTAGGTTTATCAACATTTTTAACAAGTAATGCAACTTCAGCACCATCTAATTCTTGGAAAGCATTAGGAACAACGGTTTACAAATCAAGTTATTCCGATTTTTATAATGATGCAAATAGCCGTTATAGTTCAGGAAGCAATTATTCAATTAATTATTCTAATTATTTATTGAGTTCTTATACGAATTGCTTTGTGGCGGATTTACTTGATGATTCTCTTGAATTTAATTTTACAGATGATTATCATTGTACGCTTGAAACCGCTTTATATAATGTAACGATGTCATCAACATCTATGAGTTTACGGTCAAACGGGGTAACTATATTAAGACGATTTGTCGGTAATTGGACATCAAGTTTAAATTCCAATCCAAGTCATATGACCATAAGTGGAACAATAACGATTGAACTGGTATTAAAAAGTCAGTTTATAAATTTATTGAATATTAAAAGATTCAGTAGATATATAAGCAATACCGGTTCAGGATCATCATCAAATGCAACATTATCGTATTCAGCTTATACAACGCAAGACGGTTCTAATTGGACACTTGCAAAATCAGGTTCGAGCACAGCATGGGATCTTGTTGTTTCCGGCACTTTTAAAGGTATTAAATTGACAATGACAACTACAGGAAGTGCTTATGGAAACTATACACACGATAAAACAGATACAGCATCGATATGCAGAAGCAATCGTTATTATTTAAAAAGCACAACAATGCAAATCGAGCCTGTACAAACAACAACAATACTTAATAACAAAATAAAACAAAAAGACGGTTTTCTTTTTACAAAAGATTATACATATAATATCAGTCAAAGCACATCTTCAGATAATATGCCGACATCAAATGATGTTATAAATTCAAATTGGATATTGGCAGGATGCTATGATTTTTCGACATTATTTAATAAAGTATTTAAAATAAATACTTCAAGTCAAACTGTAATACTGCCATCAAGTGCAAGTTTTAACTATGTATGTGTTGAAAACAGTAATTTAAATATTATTGATTTTTATCAAACTGTCTTAAATACATACATGAAAAAGAACTATGAAAATGCAGAGAAACCTTATGTTGTATATTGTTCAAGTTCTGCGATTATGTTTTCAAACGGATTTTGCATTCAAAAAGGAAACATTTATAAACCGTCTGCCGCAGGAAGTTACACATATACTTACCCTATTGCATATAATTCATATATTTTTCCGATGTTGACTTATTACGATTCACGAACATCAAATTTATACTGGCCGCATTTAACTTCCTACGATACAACAGGATTTACTTATTATTTCAACACATACAATGCAAATGCTTCCTCATATATAGTTTGGATGGTTTACGGATACGTTAGTTCATCAACTCTTGCTACATATAAAGCGAAAAATTCATTCACATAAGGAGTAAATTATGAGTGAAATTTTAGAACAACCCTTTGATGCCATAGAACGAGCAGAATTTATTGAGCAATATCAAGGCAATGACGGATATAGAATTGAAATTTTAAAAGATGAAAATAATTCCGAATTTAAAATATTTGCCTTGAAACCCAATGAATATATTGAAAATGGCATTGCAAAAATAAACGAAAATTATGAAAACTATATTGCAAAATTAAATCTGCAATTAGAAGTTCAGGAACTTAACGAAAGAATCAAAGAACTTGATTTAAAAAGAATCAGGGCAATTTGCGAACCAAGTGTTAAAGACGAGTCTACAGCTGAAACTTGGCTACAGTACTACAACACACAAATTCAAGCATTAAGATCCCAAATTCAGGCTTTACAAGAAAGGATTAATGAATATGACATCACTGAATAAAATCTGTTTGCATTGGACTGCCGGCAGTAATACCCCATGTAAAACCGATTTGCAGGCTTATCATTTTGTAGTTGATTCA
>JAFXYU010000298.1 GCA_017541565.1 bacterium
AATGGAAAAATCAGTCCTCGATAATAAGAACGTAAAAAGCAAAATTACGGATGAAATTGCAACTCGTAAACGTGCTTTAAATTTTTATTCACTCGCTAATATTCTGCCCGACCCTGATATCGTCTTACGAAAGCAAGGAAAGGATATAAGTATTTATAAAGAACTTCTTTGTGATCCTCACGTTTTTGCCTGTGTTCAATCTCGTAAAGCCGGAGTCCTTTCTCTTGAATGGGCAATAAACAGAGGTTCGGAAGAAAAAGATAAAATCGCTGAAGAGATTGAAAATCTGCTTGTAAAATTAGATATTCATAAACTAATATCAGACATTTTAGATGCCACACAATTTGGTTTTCAGCCTTTAGAGATAATGTGGAAGCGAGATAAAAGCGGACACGTTATGCCTGCAAGAGTTGTTGCTAAACCTTCCGAATGGTTTTGTTTTGATGATGATAATAATCTCAAATTCAGAACTAAAGAGAATTATTATGGCATAGAATTGCCGGACAAAAAGTTTTTATTAGTGCAGAATAATCCGACATACAATAATCCGTATGGCGAACGCACACTCTCACGTGTTTTTTGGAATGTAACTTTCAAAAAAGGCGGAATGAAGTTTTGGGTTGTATTTACCGAAAAATACGGAATGCCTCATCTTATAGGAAAACACCCACGAGGAGCATCAAAAGCTGAAACCGATTCTCTTGCAGATATGCTTGAGGAGATGGTGCAAGATGCCATCGCTGTCATTCCCGATGACTCAAGTGTTGAAATTCAAGAAGCGAGTAAATCATCATCTGCCGAAATATATGAAAAATTAATCGACAAAATGAATTCCGAAATATCAAAAGCAATTCTCGGTCAAACTCTGACAACTGAAATCGGTTCTTCGGGAAGTTATGCAGCAGCAAACACGCATATGCAAGTTAGACAGGACATTATTGATTCCGATAAAAAACTCGTTGAAACTGCAATAAACCAACTTATCACTTGGATTTGTGAATTTAATTATCCTAATATTGATGTTCCCGTTTTTGAATTATATGCACCTGAAGATGTTGATTTGACTCTCGCACAAAGAGATAAAATCCTATCCGAAACAGGAGTTAAATTTACAAAGGACTATTTTATTAAAGCATATGGTTTGGAAGATGAAGATTTTGATATTAGAGAAGATATTATCCCTCCTCAGAATCCTAGTTTTAAAGAATTCAAAGAACAAGAAGAAACAGCTCCGCTTGGTCAAGAACAGCTTGAAGATTTATTTAAATTCCTAGCAGAAAATGAGTTATCAACTCAAGCACAAAAAATGCTGTCTCCTCTTATTTCTTTACTTGAATCGTGCGAGAACTATGAGGATGCATACGAAATCTTATCAGATAAAAATCTGCACAGTAAAAAGTTTGAAGAATCAATCCAAAAAGCATTGTTTTTAGCAGAACTTCAGGGGAGGTCTGATGGACTTGAATAAAATCCTAAAAGGACACGCTCTCGATGTTCTTAAAACTCTGCCTGAATGTTCTATAAACACTTGTGTAACTTCGCCTCCGTATTGGAATTTAAGAGATTACAAAACAAATCCTGTCCTTTGGAACGATGGTTGGACAGGCGAACTCGGAGCGGAGCCGGATTTTAATTTATACATTAATCATTTATGTGACATATTTGATGAAGTAAAAAGAGTTCTAAAAGATGACGGAACGTGCTTTGTAAATATGGGGGACACCTACGGAGGCAGTTCCCTTAATTGTTCCTATGCAGTAAAAACCAAAGGTAAAACATCTTTTCTAAAAGATGTCGACCATCTGCAAAAAGTCGGACACGCTCGTGGCAAATACGATAAATCACTATTGCTGATTCCGTTCAGATTCGCTATTGAGATGCAGAATCGTGGTTGGACAGTTCGTAACGTAATTATATGGCATAAACCAAACGCAGTTCCTGCAAGTGTAAAAGACCGTTTTACTTGTGATTTTGAATACGTTTTTTTCTTTTCTAAAAACAAAAAATATTATTTTGAACAACAATTTGAGCCGTTTAATCCGCTGACATATAAACGTAAATTTGATGATATGACCGAAACCAAAGCGAAATATTTTCAAGGCTTGGGAAAAAGAAAGCAGTTTTTATTTCATCAAAAATTACTTAACAACGAATTAAAAGGTCGCAATATGAGAGCCGTTTGGCATATTGGTGTCGGAAGCAGCAGTAAATGCGGACATATTGCAACTTACCCCGAAAAATTAATAGAAGTTCCTATCAAAGCAGGATGTCCCGAAAATGGTGTCGTTCTCGACCCGTTTATCGGGAGCGGAACTACAGCAGCAGTCGCAGAAAAATTGAACCGAAAATGGCTCGGAATTGAATTAAATCCCGAATATATAAAGTTCGCTGAAGAGAGGTTAAATCATGAATAAACAACTCACTTTCTTTGACCTCTTTTCAGGTATTGGAGGATTTAAAATCGGACTTGAACGTGCAGGATTTAAAAGCATTGGTTTCTGCGATAACGATAAATACGCAAATATGCTATACAAAGCATATTTTAAAAACGATAAGGAGTTATTTTTTGAAGATGTCCAATCAATCAACACCCAAGAATTACCCGACTTCGACATTCTCTGTGCCGGATTTCCTTGCCAATCTTTTTCAATTGCAGGAAAAAGACGTGGATTTGAAGACACAAGAGGCACAATGTTTTTTGAAGTCGCTAGGATTCTCAAAGACAAACGACCCCGATATTTTATTCTCGAAAATGTCAAAGGCCTACTTAATCATGAATCCGGAAAAACTCTCCAAACCATACTTAAAATTCTCTCCGACATTGGGTATAAAACTCAATGGCAGCTACTTAATTCTAAGTTCTTCTCAGTTCCTCAAAATAGGGAACGCATCTACATTGTTGGATGTCTTGGAAACGAATGTACCGGAAAAATATTTCCTATCACAGACCCAAGTTCAACGAATACTCGCACTTGCGAAAAACAAAACATCGTCTATTGGAAAAACAGTAAAGAAAAATGGGTCGATGAAGAAAAATCAGAAGTCGGAACAATAAGAACTCAATCCGATTTGTGCCGACAGCCACTCTTAAAACAACTGCCCGAAACAAAAGGTTATTCACAGGGAAATCGAATTTATGACTCTACAGGAATCGGCTCTTGTCTAACTGCAAACGGAGGAGGACAGGGTGGTAAAGCCGGACTTTATTATGTAAAAAACGGAACTAAAAAAGGATACGATGAAGCAAACATCGGAGACGGAATAAGTTTGGCATATCCGCTTTCTAAAAAAAGAAGAGGAAGAGTCGGACATGGCTGTTCTCAAACACTCGATACTTCTTGCAGTATGGGAACGATAGACAACAGCCGAATTAGAAGATTAACTCCTCTTGAATGTTTTCGGCTTCAGGGTTTCCCTGATGATATGTACTATACGGCTCGTAAATTAGGACTGGCTGACACTCACTTATACAAAATGGCAGGAAATGCCGTTACAGTAAATGTCGTTGAAGCTGTTGCCAAAAGACTTGCGGAAGCAATAAAGGATTTAAAATAAACCGATGGAACTAAAAGGACTATTCAAATTACCCCCTGCACTTGCGATTAAATACTTCACAAGCAAGAAAAACAAACTTTCTTGGGATTGGTACGAAGTATGGCAGAATGCACATAAAAAAGCATTCACAGTAGCAAAAGTTGCACGAGAAGATATTTTAAAAGACATACGCTCCTCCTTAGATAAAGCACTCGTGGAGGGGAAAACCTTTCACGAGTTTCAAAAGGAGCTGAAACCAATTCTTCAAAAGAAAGGTTGGTGGGGAGAGCAATTCATTGTTGATTCTAAAGGCAACGCAGAGAAAGTCCAACTCGGCTCAATGTATAGATTAAAAACTATCTACCGAGTAAATATGCAAACATCATATCAAGCCGGCAGATATGAAACTCAACTTGATAATGCAGAAGGCCGACCATATTGGCAATACGTTGCAGTTATGGACTCATCAACACGCCCCGAACACGCAGAACTTAATGAGCTTGTTTTTAGATATGATGATCCGTTTTGGAGCAGTTTTTACCCACCGAACGGATGGAACTGTAGGTGCAGAGTTCGTGCTTTATCCGATTACAAAGTCAAAGCTAAAAAGATAAAAATCGGTTCATCAGACGGAACGCTCTCGGAAGAAATGGCACTTGTTTCTAAAAAATCGGGTGAATATAAGCCGGTTACAGTTTACACCGACCCAATGACAGGGCATAAAATCGCACCTGATGTCGGGTGGTCACATAATCCTGCAAAAGATTAAACAGCATTTAATTACTATTTAAAAGGAGTTTAAATTATGACAATTGATAAAAAATGTTTGATAAATTGGGTCGGTGGTAAAAGACTCTTAAGAAAAACAATTGCACCGCTTATTCCGGAAGATATAGTTTCATATATTGAACCATTCGGAGGTGGCGGTTGGGTGCTGTTTTACAAAGACCAATGGGCAGATTTGGAAGTCTACAATGATTTAGACAGCAGACTTGTAAATCTCTTCCGTATAGTAAAATACCATCCTAATGCATTTATTGAAGAATACAGCCTCCTGCTCGGCTCTCGTGAGATGTTCTTCCAATTCTTAAATGCCACTCCCGTAACTGATATTCAAAAAGCTGTCCAATTCTATTATTTAATCACACGTTCTTTCGGTGGGCGTGGAGACACATTTGGAACAGTAAAGAAAACATCGGGAGGTGCAAGCAAATCTCAAAAAAATGTCCCTCTTAAAATAACTGCAATACATGAGCGACTCGATAAAGTGCTTATTGAAAATCGTGACTTTGAAAAACTTATTACTCAATATGACCACGAGGGAGCATTTTTCTATTGTGATCCTCCGTACTCAAAAGGCTGCGGATACGAAGTTACATCAACAAAAGACTTTGAACACGAAAGATTAAGAAACGTGCTTGGCAAAATCAAAGGCAGATTTTTACTCTCTTATGATGACTCTCCCAAAATTCGTGAGCTATACAAAGGTTTTGAAATGATAGAAGTCGAACGATTAAACGGAATCAACAATAGAGAGGGAACTAAACGCAACAAAATGTTTAAAGAACTCTTAATTGCTAATTATCCGATAAAG
Source organism: bacterium (assembly GCA_017541565.1). Taxonomy (GTDB): domain Bacteria; phylum Cyanobacteriota; class Vampirovibrionia; order Gastranaerophilales; family Gastranaerophilaceae; genus CAG-196. The sequence continues at coordinate 5,129 of JAFXYU010000298.1, forward strand.
GAACTGCATGAGCGAAGAGCCGATTGAAATAAAATTTGATAAGCAAGAAGTCATAGATAAAATCCTCGAACTTGCAAAACGTGGCGAAAACCTCCGGCCATTAATGAAAAATATTGCCGGAGTTTTTGCCGATTCAACTGAAGATAATTTCGCAGAAGAGGGCAGACCTGACAAGTGGACAGAGTTATCACAAGTCACAAAAGATTTAAGAAAAGAAACAGGAAATTGGCCCGGACAAATTTTACAAGTCAGCGGACAGCTTGCTTCATCAATAACTACATATTATGACGATGATTCAGCCATTATCGGAAGCAACTTAAAATATGCTGC
>JAFXYU010000299.1 GCA_017541565.1 bacterium
AATGATGAAAAACTTTTGAAGGACCATTATAAACGGTATCTTGAAAATAAACTGAGAGAGTCCTTCGGTTTCATGGGAACTCCGATTAGAATTTCAGTCAGAGTAAGAAGTGATAAGGGGTAATCATAAGAATAAATATAAGTTTATTGGATTATGACAATATCACCCGGTTTGAACTCTTTTGCAAATTCTTTAATTACCTCGTTATCCATTCTTATACAACCGTTAGAAACGTATTTGCCGATGGAATTAGAGTTGTTGTTGCCGTGTATAAATTCACCCGTCGGTGTTTCTTCGCCGGTTTTAGGGTTTAGTTTTTTTAAGATTAAAATTTTAGGGCCGTATGCTCTTGGGTTGCGTTTTCTTTTTGTTCCGTACGCTGTTTTGTACGGATACGTTTCAATGTGGCTCACAATGCGTACACCTTTGTGCGTCGGTGTACTTTTTTTCCCGCTTGCAACTTTGTATGCGTTTTCAGCAACCCCAAACTCGTTATATTTATAAAGAATATTTTTTGATAAATCAACAACTATCCGTGCGGTTTGTTTTTTACCTTTTATTAACAGATATGGACTTGGAGCATTCTTTAACTCTGACGTGTTTGTAATGCCTTTTGGTGTGACAGTATTTTCGTATGTGTCGGGCGACTGATTTATGCGTGAAAATACCGGCCGGGCTGACATAAGCGCAGTCGTAAACGCAATGGCGGTTATACCTATTCTTCCGAGTTTAACAGGGTTAATCATATAAATTTAAAACCCTATAAAAAATAAATTTGCTAGTTTTAATACATTCTAACTAATTTTCTTACCTCAGATAAGACTTTTTTTGCTTCAGTGCGTGCTTTTTCAGAACCTTCGCGGATAATTTTTTCAACAGTTTCAGGGTGTTCTTCATAATATCTTCTGCGTTCGCGAATTTCTTTCAATCGTTCGTTAATTTTTGCTCCGAGTTGGCGCTTGCAGTCAGCACAACCTCTGAGTCCCTTTTCGCATTCACAGCGCACTGTTTCTATTTCATTTACCCCTCCAAATATTTTCCAATATTTGAATGCTACTTCACACTCATCCGGATGACCGAGGTCATCTTTTCTCATACGGCTTCTGTCTGTGATTGCCGTCATAACTTTTTTTGCTGTAATTTCTTCCGTATCGGAAATCTTAATGTCGTTATTAAAAGACTTACCCATTTTGTTTCCGTCTAAACCGCAAATTAGCGAACAATTGTTCAATTTAGGCTGCGGCTCATGGAAGAAATCCGTATTATAAACGTAGTTGAATCTTCTTACGATATCTCTTGAAAGTTCAACATGGGCAACTTGGTCAATTCCGACAGGAACCAAATCGGCATTAAATGTTAAAATGTCTGCCGTCATAAGTACCGGATATCCCATTAAACCGTAGTTTACCTGTGTTCCCATGCCTTCTTTAGACTTGAGAATTTTAGCCATATCCTTTAATGTAGGATCTCGTTCAACCCAATTTTGTGGTGTAATCATACTTAAATATATATGCAGTTCTGCTGTTTCAGGTACAAGTGATTGAACATATATTGTGGATTTTTCAGGGTCAATTCCGCAGGCAAGCCAATCCATAACAACATCCAAAACATCTTGTCTGAGATTTTCCGTTTTATCATACTTTGTTGTCAGCGCGTGCCAATCTGCGACGGAAAAATAACAATCATATTCTTCCTGAAGTTTTACCCAATTATCAATAACTCCAAGATAGTGTCCCAAATGTAGTTTTCCCGTGGGGCGCATCCCCGACATAATTCTCTGTTTCAATTACTTTATCCTCATTACTTTAATTTCACCGGCATCCAGTTCTGTTTTTATTTCATTTCTTGATATTTCCGCACATTGTCCGTTTATCATATCAAAATCTGCATTCTTTTTAAGTTTTGGAACTTTTATCCTTATTGAATCTTTTTCATTTTTAAAATCAAGATTTCCAAATACTATAACTCTATTTTTATTCAAACTTCTTTCAAATGCAAAAACTTTTTCGTCATTTGTTTTTAGCGGAATAAAATTACCGTTTGTGATAAGTTCTTCATTTTTTATTCTAAACCTATATGCTTTTTTGAAGGCTATTAAAACATCTGTATTTTTGCAAATCGGTTTTCTTGAAAAATTAAAAATGTCTATTTTACCTCTATGTACAAAATAATAATCGTCATCGGTATCAGTGTATTTTGCTTTATTGTTAGCCCATCTGTAAAGGTAATTATCGCCTTGTGCAAAGCCGTCTATTGAATACGGGTTATAAGGCAGCGTTGCTTCAAGCCAACATATCATTTCAGAGAATTTAGTTCCGTGCAGTATGACAGGACTTACTTCGTCGTGTGTTGTAAAACTCAAAATTACACTTTTCTTTTCGGGATATGAAGACAAAAGTTTTTTGTTGAATTTAATATGTTCAATGAATTCTTCCGCATTCCATTCTTTTAGGTTAAAGAAACTTCCGTAGTATCCGTCGAAACCTGCTGCCAATAATTCGTCATAGGGCGTAAATTCTGCATATTTGCTTGGAGGTTCCCTCCAAGAGTCTGAGGCTTCCGCAAGAAACAAAAATTCAGGATCTTTTTCTCTTGTGTATTTAATGAGTTCTACCCAAAATTCATAGGGTTTAATTGTTGCAACGTCGGCTCTTATTCCGTCAAATCCGATATTAAGCACCATATCAACAAATTTTTTGTGGATATTTAAAACATCCTGATTCAGATTTCCGTTTGTCCCTGTGTTTAGGAGTCTTACGTCTGTCCAGTCGCTTGGTACGATTGAAATGTTTTTATCATCCCTTATAAACAATTCGGGATTTTTTAAGTATAAATCATATGATCCGCAACTCGGGAGATCTATTATAACTCTTATACCGCGCTTATGACATTCGTTTACAAAAAACTTTACTTGTTCTTCCGGCGATAATTCAGAAGTGGTATCCAACAATTGCTCGTTTATACTGTCAAAACCCGCTGCCGCATACAGAGAACCGGCAGTGCCGAGTGATTTTAACTTTCCGACGGGGGTAATCGGCAGAACATGTAATGTATTTATACCCAACTTTCTGATTTCGTCAAGTCTTTCTGCTGCATTAATAAAATTGCCGCTTTCCTCATAAGGGTCAATAATTTCGTGTTTATTTGTATCTTGAGCATTAAAATTCCTGATGTTTATTCCGTATATTCGTGTTTTATTATTGAGAAAATCTGTTCTTAAAGTATTGTCATAAGCCCAAACGGTGTTAGACAACAACAAAAATATTGATAAAATCAGTGCGGTACGTTTCAT
>JAFXYU010000300.1 GCA_017541565.1 bacterium
CTATAAACTAATGAGGAGTAAAAAATGCCAACATTTACAGCTTTTGGGAAAAATGATATTAGAGGAATATATGGAGAAGATGTTACGGAAGAACTTTTCTACTATACAGGACGCGGATTTGTACAATATTTGGTAAAAGAAGCGAATAGAATACCCTCTGAAATTTGGGTTACGGTATGCAGAGACGCAAGACTTCATTCGCCTGCGCTTTCAAAATCTTTAATTGAAGGTATTCGTTCGTGCGGAGCAAATGTTGTTGATTTAGGTCTTGCGCCTACTCCTATCGGATATTATTCGGAAGCGGCAGGCCTTCCTCATTATTTAACAAAGTATCTTCCCGTAACCGGAGCACTTATAATTACGGCAAGTCACAATCCGAGTCAGTATAACGGATTAAAAATGACATACGGAAAGCAGACTCTTGGGGAAGAACAAATAAAAGTTGTAAAAGAACTAACGGAAGAGGAATATAAATTGAATATTCCCCCGGTATCGGGCGGTATTCTTGCTGAATATGACCTGATTCCTGATTACATCAATGATATGAAGGAGCGTTTCGGCAGAATCGGTGACGGCATAAAAGTTGTTGTAGACAGTGCAAACGGAACCGGTGGTGTGGTTGGTCCGAAATTATATCGTGCATTGGGTTGTGAGGTTATAGAATTATATTCGCTTCCCGATGGAAGATTTCCGCACCATCATCCGAACCCCAGTGATGAAAAAACGCTTACGGATTTGAAAAAAGCCGTTGTTGCCAATAATGCAGATATAGGAATTGCTTATGACGGCGACAGTGACAGAATAGGTGTTGTAACTCCTGACGGAAATTCGCTAACGGGTGATAAATTGCTTTTGATTTATGCGGAAGATGTTATTAAAGAGTATGCAAAAAAAGAAATAAAACCTTCAATTGTATCCGAAGTTAAGTGTTCTCAAGTGTTGTACGACACAATAAATCAAATGGGCGGAATTGCCATTATGGCAAAAACCGGACATGGTTATATAAAGGCTAAAATGCGCGAAACCGGTGCTGTTCTGGCGGGTGAAATGAGCGGACATACGTTTTTCAAAGACCGTTACTATGGTTTTGACGATGCCATATATGCAGGATGCAGAATTATAGAGATTATTGCAAATAAAAAACGTCAAAATTCAGATTTTAGGATTACCGATATGTTAAAACCTTTTGATGCTATGTATTCATCAAAAGAAGTCAGACTTCCGTGCCCTAATTCTTTGAAGAAGATTACGCTTGATGAATTTCAGGCAGTTATAGCAAAAACTCCGGATTTCTTTGGTGCGGAAATAAAGGACATTATAACTATTGACGGTATGAGAATAGTTTTTGGCGGAGACCATAAAGGATTTGCGCTGATAAGACAAAGTAATACCGAACCGGTGTTTACACTTCGTTTTGAAGCGGAAAATAAAGAACAGGCTGAAAAATACGAAGAAAAAATGGTTAATAAGTTGCTCGAAATCGTTCAGGAAAAATCAAAAACATCGGTTTAGAAGGTAACGGTTCGTTCTGCATCTTTGTAAATGTCTGAATTTGGTATTTTGAAACCGAAAATATTTCTTTCGTTTTCAAAACTTTGGACAAAAATAGTTCCGTTATGTGCTTCCACGATTTTTTTTGAGGTATAAAGACCAAGTCCTATGCCAAATTCGTGGTGTGCATTAGCATAGGAAATATACCTCGCAAAAATTTTTTTCTGCTTTTCCGGTTTTATGTACGGACTATTGTTTTCAAAACAAAAACAGGTATTTTCATCTTCGTTGTAAACACGAACTTTTATTATGGAATTTCTGTATGCATACTTTATTCCGTTTGTTAAAAGGTTCATCACGACTCTTTTTAACTGAATTTTATCTCCCCATACAGTTTCCGTATTTGCAGAGTTTGTTACGGAAATATTTATCCCTTTTTCTTTTGCAAGAAAAACAACTTCATCAATGCATTCAACTGTTAAATCCGCTACAGAAACTCTTTCTTCCGAAAGTTTTATAACTCCTCTTTCTGTTCTATATGTTGCAAGAAGTGAACTTAGCATAGCATTCATGTATTTGCATGAATCTAAAACAATTTCCAGAATTTCTCTCTGTTTGGGTAAAATTTGTCCGAAACCGCCTTTTAAAAATAATTCCAATGCACGAATCTGTGCAATTGTAGAATTTTTTAGATCGTGACTTAAAGATGCGATAAAAGATTCAAGTTGGATTTCAAGGTTTTCGTCTTCTTTTTCTGTGCGTCCTGCCGGACCTGATATATTCATATATTAACAATCCCTTTTAATAATCAGATACTACAATAAAGATTTTTTTGTTTGTATTAGTCTTTTGGCTAGATTGCTTGCTTGTGGCATAAAAAATACCATTGTGTTATGATTATAAGGCTGTTGTAGTAGAGGAAGGAGATTTATTAATGGCACAACGAATAGGTGTTGACGTTGGCGGAACTAACGTTAAGATTGCGCTTGTTAGCGATAAAGGTAAAATAATTTATTCAAATTCTATTCCGACAAGAGCGGAAATGGGGTATGAGTATACAGTTAACAGCATGAAGGATGCTATCAGAGATTTATTAAAAGAAACAAAGATGAAACCATCCGATATAGAAAGTATCGGTTTCGGTTTTCCAGGGCAGATTGACTGCAAAAAGGGTGTGGTAAGACTCGCACCGAATATTCCGGGATGGGTAAATGTTCCGATTGCATCTATGATGGAAAAAGAATTTGGTATTCCGACAAGGGTCGATAATGATGTAAGAACGGCTGCGCTTGGTGAACTTAATTACGGAGCGGGAGTCGGGTGTGAAAACCTTGTATGTATAACAGTAGGAACAGGTATTGGTTCCGGACTTGTTGTTAACGGGAAACTTGTTCGAGGTGCAAATAATGCGGCAGGGGAACTGGGGCATATAAAATTAAATATGTCCGGCGGTCCGCTTTGCGGATGCGGTGACAGAGGATGCTTGGAAGCGTATGCTTCCGGCCCGAGTATTGTTGCTCTTGCAGAAGAATACATAAGAGGCGGCAAGTCCACCAAGTACAGAGAACTTGCAAATCCGGACATTACACCTTATATAGTTGCGGTAGCAGCAAAAGAAGGTGACCCTGTTGCACGTCAGATTTTCCGTATAATGGGTGAATATATCGGTATGGGGCTTACAAGTGTTGTAAACCTTCTTAATCCGGAAAAAATTATTATCGGGGGCGGTGTTGCGGAAGCAGGTGATATTTTGTTTGATCCGATTCGTGAGACCATTGCAAAACGCGCTATGACAATTCAAAGGGAAGTTGAAATTGTTCCTGCTCAACTTGGTAATACGGCAGGTGTTATCGGTGCAAGTTTGCTTATAAAGTCATAAGAACATTAAAGATAATAAAAAAGCGGGCGGCATTTATGCCGCCCGCTTTTTTATACTAAATAAATCTTATAATATTTCCATAACCGGTTCCGATTGCTTGATTTCTGGAATTTCGTTTAGTCTTGGAAGTTCAAGCGGATTTGGTGTGTTTTGTAATTCAGTTCCTCTTTCCGGCAGCGGCGATTTTGCTGATGTTACTTTGACTATTGCCGGATCAGGGTTTTTCTTTTGCCTGTTATATTCAAGCATAATCTGATTTACAAATCTTCTTGTTTCGCTATATGGCGGAATTTGTCCGCCGTATCTTTTAACATTTCCCGGTCCTGCATTGTATGCTGCAAGTGCAAGTTCTGTTGAACCGAACATCTTGTACATAAGTTTGTAGTATGCAAGTCCCGCTTTTATATTTTCATTTAGGTAATAAGCGTTATATCCCATTCTGTTTGCTGTTGACGGGAGCAACTGAAACACTCCGACTGCACCGTGAACACTTCTCAATTCGTGTCTGAAACCGGATTCTTTTTTTGCTATACTTAGGGCCAGTGCCGGATCTACATTCATCTCGATTGAATGTTTAACGATAGTTTCTTTGACTACGTTTTCCGGAGTTGCAGCTTGAACGCGTACGCATAGTATTGTTAACAATGCAATAGTTGTTAAGACTGTTTTTCTAATCATTGAAATCCTCTTACTTACTTGTAAATTGATTTCTGTATACTATTCTAAAAATCCTCCCTACGGTTTCACTTTGTTCTCGTTTGGTATCCTCTTGCAGCGTCTTTCCTAAATTCTTTTTTTACCTTATGCCTAAGAACTTGTTAGGCGACTGTCTGCAGGTTTCCTCCGCACTCCGGTTTGGATAAATAATTATACAGAAAATATGTCCCCCTAATGTTAACTTAAACAATAAAATTTTTCAACCCTTTTGTTGTAATCTTTACACTTAATCGCTCTAATCCGCTAATAACGTAAAATTTCTCTTAACAATTCTTCTTTTGCTTGCCAAAAAATCAAGTTCTGAAACGTATAAGTTAATATTTTTATCAATATTCATAAAAGTCAAAAGTGCAAAAATATCGGAAGGAATGTTGAAGAGACTGATGTTTTTTGTGTTTATAACCGTATCAATAAAATCTACAGTACACTCTTTTACATAGGATAAATCAATACCCACTGGCATTTCCCCTGCTGCCAGAACCTCTTCTTTAAGCCTTTGTGTTTCCCTTTCATCGAGTTTTGGTGTTAGCGGGGTAATTATATAGTTATTATTTGACACATTAACTTCCATACTAACATCTTATAAGATTTTTTTGTTAATTATAATTACCAAAAATTATGAAGATTCTCATACTTTGGTCTGAGTGTTTTTGACTAATATTGAAAAACGGATATTTCCGTTTTATAATACGGTCATTGATTGACCGTTAATAAGGAGTTTTTATGAAAATATTATTTGCAGCCTCGGAAGTTTCACCTTTTTCAAAAGCAGGCGGTTTGTCTGATGTTGTCGGAAGTTTGCCAAAGTGGCTTGAAAAAGATGCCGAGATTGCAATATTTACTCCGCTTCACGGGTGTATTGATTATAATAAATGGGGACTTAAAGAACTTGAGAACTCCGAAATGAGGATTTCATTCGGCACTTGTCCTCAAAGATTTAAACTCCATATGGCTAAACTTCCGGGAACGGATATAAATGTGTTTTTTGTACAAAACGATTGGTATTTTTCCTGTTTTAAAGAGGTTTATCCGAGATGGTTAGATCCGAGATACGAACACGAAAGATACATTGCATTTTCGCTTGCGACATTAGAGTATGCAAAACAACTAAATTTCAGGGCGGACATTATCCACTCTAATGATTGGCATACTGCAATGATTCCTTTATATATAAAAGCAAACTATAAATTTGATGAATTTTGGTCAAAAACCAAGAATGTATTTGAGATACACAATCTTGCTTATCAGGGTGTTTGGTTTGAGGACATTTTGGACTTTGCCAATATGAGAAAAGATATTGTCTTCAACGAATGGGGATGCGAACACTATGGGCGTGTAAACTGGATGAAGGGTGCAATAAATTATTCCGACAAGGTTGTTGCTGTTTCACCAAATTATGCAAGAGAAATTTTGACAGGTGAGTATGGTGAGGGTATGGATTATACACTGAGAGGTCATACAGGAAAACTCGTTGGTATAGTGAACGGTATCGACTATGATGCATTTAACCCTAAAACCGATAAGAATTTGGTTAAAAATTACGATAAGAAGACGTTGAAGAACAAAGAAATCTGTAAAAAACACATTTTGGAATATTTTGGTTTGAAATATAATCCTGACAGACCATTGATTGCAATGATTTCGCGTCTTGTTGATCAGAAGGGGTTGGATTTAATCAGGCAGGTTGAAAACGATTTAAAATACTTAAATGCAGATTTTATTTTCTTGGGAACAGGAGATAAATCTTATGAAAATCTGTTTATATGGTTATCAAACAATACTCCGAATATTCGTGCTTATGTAGGATACAGGGGGGATTTGGCTAATCAGATTTATGCAGGAAGTGATTTCTTCCTAATGCCTTCAAAGTTTGAACCTTGCGGACTTTCTCAATTGATTGCAATGAGATTCGGTTCACTTCCTATTGTTCGAGCAACGGGCGGATTGGAAGATACTGTTATCGGGTATCCTCTGGATAACTCTAACGGCTTTAAGTTCTGGGGTTATGACGGCTGGGCTATGAAGGATGCAATTATTTGCGCTATGTATGTATATCATGATAAATACACTTTCAATGCGATGAGAAATTCGGCAATGAGTGCTGATTTTAGTTGGAAGGAAAGTGCCAAAAAATACTTAGAAATGTATAAAAGTTTGGTTTGACAACATTAATTACGCATGATAAATTAATGGAAAAAGGGGTATATAATGCGTGTACAGCCAATCAGTCAACAAAACAGCACATCTTTTGGTAAAATTTATGCAAAAACCAAAAAGTTTTCTGCCGAGCAAAAAGAGATTTCAAACCTAATTACAAAAGAATTTGCCAAACGAGGGAAATCGATGAAAACTTTTGCTGAGGAATATGAAAAATACGGATTTAATTTTATACTGAAACCATTGGAAAATAACTTACTATCGCTTGAAGCCACCAACAAATTTTCTGTATTAAAATGGTTTTTTCAGAAAGATTATTCCGATAAAAGAATGTTTCATATAGGAGTCTATAACAAAGAAGCCGCTAAATATGTTTTAAATGATTTGGAGTACAACAAAGCACTCTTTAAATTTGTAAATTTAAGTGTAAAAGATTGCCTTAATTAGTCTTTCGGAACTAAAATATTTTCTAATGATTCAACGGCATTATCAATAGTATCATTGACTATTTTGTAATCAAATTTTTCCGCATTTTTCATCTCTGTTTTTATTGCGCTCAATCTCTTCTGAATGGCTTCTTCGGATTCGGTATTGCGGCCTCTCAAGCGTGCTTCCAATTCCTCTAATGACGGCGGGGCTACGAAAATTAAAACTGCTTCCGGTATTAATTTTTTTACTTTCAATGCGCCTTTTGTATCAAGTTTAAGTATAACATTATCTGTTTTTTCAAGCATGTACTTTAGGGAATCTTTCTTTGTTCCGTAGTAATTTCCGGAAAAAATTGCCCATTCCAAGAACTCGCCATTTTCCATTCCGTGGTAAAAATCTTCATCTTTTACAAAATAATAATCGACACCGTTCACTTCCCCGGGACGGATCGGTCTGGTTGTATGTGAAACAGAAAGTTTAAATTCGGGGTGCTTGCTTAAAAAAGTTTTTAAAATAGTATCTTTTCCGACGCCGGATGAACCTGAAAGGATATATATTTTATTGTTTGGATTAATTTTAAATCGGTCGATTTTTGAAATATTTTGTGTTGCTTGAAACTCGGCAGAAGAAACTCTCCCCCATATTCCAAAATCTTTGTTGAAATCTTGGTTCTGCGTTTTTATCTTTTTACCGGCAACCAATCCCGTAGTTGCAGCAACACTTCCCGCTATTGCGCTGCAAAGAATTTTGCCATCTATATTTCCAGGCGCAGCAATCTTCACAAATTACCCTTTCTTTTGTCTTACTATTTATAAAACTTGTAAATATTTTTTTTGCTAGTGAATTTTGGCTTACAGCATTATTTTTTCAAGTTGTGCAAGCGCATTTTCTATTGTATCATTTACAACTTTATAGTCAAAGTATTTTGAGTTTTCTATTTCAAGTTTAATAGATGCAAGGCGTTTTTGAATAGCCTCTTCTGTTTCCGTGTGTCTGCCTCTCAACCTTGCCTCAAGTTCTTCAAATGATGGCGGAGCAATAAAAATCAGGTGGGCTTCCGGCATGAGTTTTTTTACGTTAAGCGCGCCTTTTGTATCAATTTCAAGAATCAAATTTTCTCCTCTTTTTAGGCATTTTTCAACGTATTCCTTTTTTGTACCGTAGCAATTCCCCGAAAATTCAGCCCACTCCAAAAATTCATTGTTTTTAATACAGTTACCAAAATCTTCTTGTGTTAAAAAGAAGTAATTAACTCCGTCAATTTCTCCTTCACGCTTAGATCTTGTCGTACAAGAAATTGATAACTTAAAATCTTTATGTTTTTCAAGAAACGCTTTTATCAGAGTTCCCTTGCCGACGCCGGAGGAGCCGGAAATTACGAATAATTTTGTCATTCATCCCCCTCTTTTATTCCTTGATGTACAACGGTTTCATATTCAAAACTGTTTTTTGATAAAGTAGTAAGTTCGGTAATATCAAATTCTTTATGTATGGTTTCCGGAATCGGTTCATTTGAAACAATATTTTTGAATGAGTCTGATATTTTTCTTGTGAGTTTTGGTATGTCGTTTTTGTCCAAACAGGCTTCAATGTAGCACATTTTGTTCATAATTTGTGTTACTTTAAGGGCTTTATCAAAATCTTCCGTTGTTGTAACTCGTGTAGCCCATATGTCACCGTCAAATGCTCTGGCAAACTTTGAGTAGTTCAACTTAGCGATGTCATTATATTGGGCATTCGGGTTTTCTGATAAATATCGTTCAATAGTATACCCTTCATTATTTAAAACGATTATAATAGGATGAATGCCGTATCTGAGC
>JAFXYU010000301.1 GCA_017541565.1 bacterium
CACGCGCACAGATTGCACGAAATTTTGGTACAGTAAGAAAAATCGGTGCTCGTGTGATGGGCGATTACGATTTGATTGATTATGATTTGGGTGTGTACAGTTCCGCTACATATTTCCACTCATTTATGCCGGGAGCGGAATTTGCAGGCTGGGTAAACTTTAAACCGTTAGGAAAGACTGACGGTAAATACGGAAAACTCAAAATCGGCGGCGGACTGGAGAGCGGAAGTTGGCATGACAGGTATTGCGTTACCGGTTTATATGTCGGATATGAATACAAAAAATTTATGGCAAATTTTGAGTGGGCAAACGCTGACGGTTATAACGGCACGGCAGGGCATGTTGTGGATAATCATGCAAGCGGTTTCTATGCAACATTAGGGTACATGTTGACGAAGAAACTGCAAATTCTTGCAAGGTATGATGAATTTGATCCGAATAAGAGAATTAAGCATAACAACCAAAGAGAATTTTCTCTCGGACTTAATTATTTTATAAAAGGTCAGGCGCTGAGGTTAATTATGAATTATGTATACTGCCAAAATGATGCCGCAAAAGATTCCCACAGAATTATGCTCGGAACTCAAATTCTTTTATAGTATCAACTAAGAAACTCCATTATTTTCTTTGTTTCTTCCAGCAGTTCTTTATGATTCGGAAAACGTCCGTTTTCTGCCCAGAAATGCTTTACAGCCGGATTTATTTCATTGTTTATTGTGTCAGATTGAGTATATTTTACCCCTTCTTTTTGAAACAAATCTTCTGCAAGTTTTTCTTGCGCTTTTGATTCAAAAAACATTATGCGGTATGCCTTCGTTGATATACCGCTTGGGTTATATCTGCTTACAACACTCATTACGGCTTCTTTCGCTGTTTGTATATTGTTCTGTGTTCCTTCTTTTAACGGAACTCTTAATGCCCTAAATTGTACGGGCGTGATAGTTATTTCCATATATTTCCCCTTAAAGTCTGTATATAATTAATACCATAAATTTCATTTTTTGTTACCAAAATCTTCAATAAAATTTACAATATACAGTACTTATTTTTAAGTTTTTGTATTCTGTCGTTGGATTTTATTATTTTTTCTGCCAAAGTTTTGTCATTTTCGGCTGATCTGACTAATTTTTCAATTGTTTCGAATGCATTTTTATCAGCATTACGGAATATGAACATATCCAATCCCGCTTCAATTCCCATTTTTACCGCTTCAAAACTTCCGTATGCCTGTACACCCTTCATTACCATATCGTCTGAAATCACTACCCCGTCATACTTTAAAGTGTTTCTTAAATATCCGATAGCGTTTTTGCTTAATGATGCGGGGATTGTTTCTTTATCAAAACAAGAACAGTGAAGATGTGCCGCCATAACCATTTCAATATTATTTTCAACTGCGTTCCTGAATGGTTTAATGTGGATTTTTTCCATATATTCCATAGATAAATCAATCTTTGGCAGCGTTTTGTGACTGTCGGCATTTGCATCTCCGTGTCCGGGATAGTGCTTTATGCATGGTATAATCCCGTTTGAACGGTATACATTTGAAACCAAATTTACCCCTCTTATAACTTCATCAGGATTGTCGGAAAAGGCTCTTTCGCCGATTATTGGATTATCAGGATTTGTGTTAACATCCGCAACCGGTGCGAAATTCAAATTAATACCGTATTCTTTCAGTTCTGAGGCAATTTCCTGAGTTTGAGAAACCAAAAATTCTTCACCCTTTTCAAAAGCATATCTTGCTGACAATCTTTTCGGACGGATATTTTCGGTTCTTTCTACTCTTCCTCCTTCCTGATCGATTGACAAAAACGGCGGGATAAGAGATTCTTGCTTAACATTTTGTATCAATGTTTTGAATTGTTCTTCGGATTTAATATCCGGAGTAAAAAATATTACACCGCCCAAACCCTTTTCTAAGGCTTGTTTTAGATATTCACCGCTCCCCAAAATAAACATTTGATACACAAATTTTTCCATAAAATAATCATACATTTAATTGAACACAAAAAGCAACTTTTTATTATAATAAAAATAAGGTATAATGTTTTAGGGGATAAAATGAAAAAAATAATCTTAGGTATAATAACTTTATTTTTACTTCTTTCCGCAATAAGTCTTGATGTATCTGCGGCAAAAAAATCCGCAAAATTATCAAAAGAAGATATTGCCCAAATGTCCGACACGATTGATGATTTGACAAAGAAAATCTACGGACGCGCACTCTTATCTCCGCAAGACAATGAAGAATTAATCGGAATAAAAATAAGACTTGATAACCAGATGCTTATGGCGGTAAACCCTTCACTTGCACCTTTATATTTTAAAGCAGGTAATATTTATAAACTTCGCGGTATGAAATCCGAGGCAATTGAGTGTTATCAGACTGTTTTGGAAAACTTCTCTGATACAGCACTTGCCCCAAAAGCCCGTGCATCATTAGAAGAAATGGGTGTTGAAGTTAAGGCTCCCGCTGCCGCAGAAGAAGGCAGTGAAGATGACGACGGAATTTAACCTAATTAAAATCTTGCTGTAACATCTTGTAATATATCAGAATTTCCCCGCGCCATTTTTTATTAAGTGGTAAAATTGAACATGTATTGTTTGTTTTTATAAAAAGGAGTGTATAGAATGGCTAAAACAAATTCGATTACGGTAGAATACAATCAAACCGCACAAGGAACAAAAGGTAATGATGTATTCCATATTACGGGTGCTACAAAAAGTGCAACCATTGATTTGGTAAACTCGGGAACGGATACCCTGTATTTTGATGTTCCTATTCAAATATTAGATGATACGAAAGTTGCATCCGGAACAAAAGACCTTGAAATTTTTTATAACCGTCAGGATGCTGATCAGCCGGGTATGCCGTTCAAGTTAACCATAAAAAATTACTTCTCGTCAACGGCACACAATGCAACAAAATCATCATTAAAAAATATACACTTTGTCTCAAGAGTTGACGGAAGCGAACATAACGGCTCTTTGATTGACAACATTCAAATCAAAAATTTATATACCAAAAAAGATAATGTTATTACGGGTACCAATTTCGGTGACATAATAGAAATGAACTATTACACTGACGGATTTGTAATAAACAGCGGAAACGGCAACGACCTGATAAGTGATGCTTATGCAGGGAAAAATGATATAATCAACGCCGGAAAAGGTAATGATGAAATCCGCTCATACGGCGGTGATGATGTCCTGACAGGCGGAGCAGGAAATAATACATATTACTTCCGCAGCAACACAGACAATAACACAATTAATCTTACGAAGAACGAAAGTTTTAACGTTAAGTTTGATAACACTAATGCAAAACCTTCGGCATATAATTTCAATAAATTCGGCTACAGTATTAACGATAAAGGTGATGCAATAATTTCTTACGACAAAACTGTCGCTGAAAGCAACGGTGTTACAATAAAAGGATTTGCAAACAAAAATATAACAAAAACAGCAACTCTCACGCTTGGTAACAACGCTCCGATTGACCTGAAAACAGATGTTCTATGGGATAAAACAATCACAAAAAATTACAATGGCAGTTATTTGAACGAAAATATTGACGCATCCGGAGCCGAACAACAGACAAAAAAATCCGGTAAAAAGACTGTTAATACAAACCTAGTTATTGAAGCCGGAGCAGGAAATGATACAATTACAGGCTCTGATTATTCTGATACGATAAAAGGCGGTGCGGGAAATGATACAATCAACGGTTCTCTGAAAGCAGATAATATCACGGGAGGCGCAGGCGGAAACAAAGTTGTTTATACTAACGTAAACCAGCTTGACGGAGATAA
>JAFXYU010000302.1 GCA_017541565.1 bacterium
TAAAAATACTCAAAAAGAATTATGATATTTACTATAACAGAGCGGTGGCACACCACTTGAGGGGCGAATACAATGATGCCGGACTTGATTACTGTAAAGCAATCGAAATTGAACCAATGAAATTTGAAGCACATTATAACCTTGCTGTACTGTTAAGACACACACATCATTATCGTGAATCTATAAGTGAACTTGAAAAAGCGGCATTATTGATTACGGAATCACCTGATTCAAGCGGATTACAAACTGCATACATATTTAACCTTTTAAATGAAGTTTCCAGAAAATTCATAACCAGCGACGATTACGGAACACAGAGGCTTACGGATGAACCTAAGGCAAGCACCAGTTACACTTATGTAAACGGGAAAATCGTTCCCTCTGATGATTTTGACAAAGCGATGATTAAAAACTTTAAAACCTGTGCCGGATATGAAACGTTTAAACACGAGGATGATGATTTTTAATGGACAATAAGCAACTTCTATTTTTATCAAAAGTTTCAGATATCCTGACAAAAGATATTGATATAAAAGAATTGAGTGACTCTTTAAAATCTTTGCTGGAGCAATTTGCAGATGCAAAAGAACTTAAAATTTATATCTATGATAACATTACATCAACCATAAGGGACTGTGTTGATAATTGGAGCATTGTTGAGGAAGAGTCTGAAATATACACAACATTTGACGCTATCAAAGGTAATGATTTTGTCATAAATTCGAAAGCGTATAAACTGTCTGAGATTAACGATAATACTACGTTTAAGATTGATTCTGTTTTTATGCCTTTAGTTAAGAATGAAAAAATCTTCGGTTTAATTAAATTAGAACTAAATACGTCTTTGAGCAATGATTTTCTGTTTCTTATGAAAATTTTTGCCTCACAAGTTTCTCTAAAACTACAGAACATTGTACTTGATGAACAATCAAAGATAAACGTTGATTTTCACGACTCTATGAAGAATATAGCAAAAATTATTGAAACGCAGTATGAACTAAACTATATAGTTCCTCTGATTGGCGAGATGCTTGATAGATTTATTTCCGACCACCTGATATACGTCTTTCTTAAAAAAGACGAAAAGTTAGATCTTGTATGGCCTAAAGCATGCAACGACGAAAGAGTTTATGAAGCATTAAACCAACTGACTCCCGAAACCGAATATATTCTCACAAACAATGATAAAATCGGTGCGTTTCCTCTGACATCCGATGGCGAGATTTCCGGATGCATTGTGGCAAGAAGTACACTCGACGGATTGTCTAAGCGTGATATCAGTTATCTTGAACAATTAACGCGACAATCTGCAATAACAATAAACAGAGCAAACACTTATTCAAAGATTTTACAGTATGCAACAATTGATGCGCTGACAAATCTTAATAACAGACGACAATTTGAAATCCGTTTAAAACAGGAAATCGCAACGACAAGACGTCAAAACAACCCGCTTTGTGCAATGATGATTGATGTCGACTTCTTCAAAAAAGTCAACGATACATACGGGCATGCAAGCGGTGATGCTGTTTTAAGAGGTGTTGCAGGAATTATAAAATCCGCTCTTCGTGAATCAGATATTCCTGCAAGATACGGCGGAGAGGAGTTTGCAATACTTTTGCCATATACACATATTGAAGAGGCACAAATCGTTGGCGAACGTTTGAGAAAAACTGTTGAAACAACTCCAATCGAAATAGATGTAGAGGGAGTTGATGCTAAAGAATTGAGTGTTACAATAAGCATGGGGCTTGCGGAATTTAACAATAAAGAAACAGGCGAAGAACTTTTTGAGCGCGCGGATAAAGCACTTTATGAAGCAAAAACCTCCGGCAGAAACAGAGTCTGCATAAATGCATAAATTAAAGTGAAAGATAATATTCTTTCATCAATTTTGCATCATCTTCAATATTAGGGCTTTCACATACAATCGCACCTTTAATGTTAAACGCTTTAAAAGCCTTCAGTAAATCCTTATAATTCATATCGGATTCTTCTAAGTTAAGGTGTTTCTTTTCACCCTTAGCACCGTAATCAATCCCTGCAATATGCGCGTGAAAATTATCCAGTGCAACTTGACCGAGTTCGTTTCCGATTTTTTCAAAGATTTGAGCAAACTCATCATAAGTATTTGAAATCCCATTGTATCGCGCATGCAAATGAGAAAAATCGACACACGGAAGGACTGTTTCGAACTCCTTTGAAAGCCTTATAATTTCTTCCAAATCACCCCACTGAGTTGCTTTTCCCGTTGTTTCCGGACGAATCCATATTTTGTTATTCTTTTTTCCCAACTCATCAGTAATTATTTTAATACCACTTTTAATCTGATTATAAACAGGCTCTGCATCCATTCCGAGATAAAATCCCGCATGAAAGGTTATACTAAATCCGCCAAGAGAATTTGCCGTTTCGGCTGTTTCAATAATTCTTTGAATACTTGAATCTACCTTATCTGATTCTCTTGCATTGAGATTTACATAAAAAGGAGCATGTGCCGTAATAACCTTATCAGAAGCACCTACAACTTCTCTGCTTTTGTCGCTTATTCTGACACCTCTTACAAACTCAAGTTCAAGTCCGTCCAAGCCCATCTCATCAAGTACGCGAAATCCGGCTTCATATCCTTTTGCACCGGCTCTTAGAGGAACTCCGGCTGTTATAAAATTTAATTTATCCATAATTATTTGAATTCTTCCCCGATTTTTGGATTAACGATACGAATAAAATCTTTACTGTCACCAATAAAGAAACTTCCAAACTGCATTACGGTCGGAACAATTAATCCCTTTGAAGTTGCTATAAAAAATTTATCATCCTCTATTTTTGCAACAGTTCCTGCAGGATGCGGAACACTATATGCATCAGATGCAACTTCAGCCTTCATAATCTTCATCATGTTCCCGCGAAAAGTCGTACTTGCAAGTATAAACGGATTCAACGCTCTGATAAAACGCTCAATTTCTTCCGCAGATTGATTATAATTTATAAACAAATCCTGTTCACTCAATCCTTTTCCGGATACAAAATCACCTCTTGGCTGCGCCAATCTTGGGAGCGGCTGTGCTTCATACATTTGAAGAACCTGAAGTAAAAGTTCAATTCCGATTACGTTCAGTTCATTAAAAATCGTACCCATTGTTGCTTTTGAGTGTATGTGATAAGGTTTTTGAGCAATAATATCACCGGTATCAAAACCTTCGTCCATAAAATGAATAGTTACACCCGTTTCTGCCTCGCCGTTCATAATTACTCTGGAATAAGGATTTCCTCCTCTGTATTTCGGAAGCATTGAAGGGTGAACATTAATAAACCCGTCTTTTGTCGCATCCATCAAAACCTTTGGAACTTTGTAATTAAAAGAACAGACAACTGCAGCATCAACATCCAAATTCTTTACTTTTTCAATAAGTTGCGGTTCATCCAGTTCATCATAATCAATATAATTCAGTCCTCTTGAGATAACAAAATTCCTAAACTCCGAGAACAAATTGTGATCTTTTTTAGGTCCCAAAACTCCGACTATATTTACTCCCGCCATCAAAAGACCGTCAAGACCTACATAAGCCATATCCGGTATACCGACAAAAAGTATTCTTTTTTTATATTGAGTTCTGTTAAACATATTTTTTTACCAGCGCTACTCCAAGTATAACCGAAATTGCGCAAATTAACAAACTTGTAAAGATATATCCTCCTGCCTTGAAATATTGACCTGTTTGATAATATTCCAAGACTTCGAGTGATAGTGCACTCAGCGTACTTAATCCGCCGCAAAAACCTGCGATTAGAAATGTTTTATGTACGCTTTCACTATCACTCTTAATTATGAAATAAGAAAAAACAACTGTTGCAATAAAACATCCCAAAAAGTTAGCACACAATGTCGCAATCGGATACAACTCTAATTTTGTAGGAATAAATAGCGTAATCAAATATCTTACGACTGCGCCCAGCCCTCCGCCTATAAATACCGCAAATATATTTTCCATTATATTCCCTACGTCTCCAATCATACAATAAACCTTCTTTGAGAACGAGTTTCAATGTAATTTTATAATACTTGCTTCCGTCTTTTCTAAGAACAAAATCTACATCCGTAACTTTCCATTTGTACCCGTTATTTATAATAATCTCCTTTGTTTGAGCCTCGTTTGAAGTTCTTACTCCGTCAACAAAAACTGCCTGAAGGTTTTTAGGTGCCTTTACATAAAATATAAATTTTGTTTTTTTAGCATAATTTATATCGTAAGAAGTTGACATAAATCCTTTTTCCGTAAAAACATAACCGTTAATTTTATTTTTAATATAATTTGTGTTTTCATAACTTACGGGCTTTGAAAGAACGTCTTTTATATCCTTATCCGCAAAAATTGACCCCATTCCTTTTTCATCAACACCTCTGTAGAGAAGCATATTCTTAGGCAACTTTGTCTTTGAAATTGAAGAAGAAAGAGAATCCGCATAGTATTGCATCCTTGATTTCAGCGGTTTTGTAATATCCTGTTTTTTGATATAAAGATGCAAATCTCCTCTTAAATATCCGTTCATAAGAAGATACGTATTCTCACCCTTTACCGCCCCAAATACATACTTTAATATGATATTTTTATCATCTTGGGACAAATTTTTTGCAATCCGCTTCATTTTCTCAATGACAATAAAATTTTTGCCTACATCTTTATAAGATTTAATCAAAATTACTTCATTAATTCCTGATGTCAATTGAGTATATGATGCTGCAAATGAAGGTACAATATTGCACAGCAAAATACATACCAATACAATTAAAAAATTTTTCATACAAATCTCTCCGCTTACATTTTAACAAAATAATGATTTGTTTCAATCATTATTTCAGATGAAGCGGCTCAAAAGTTAACGGTTTTTCCGGAGGTGATAATCTAATAAGACTAGCGGCAAAATTCTTTACATACCCTGCATTTAAACCGACTTTTCTCAACTCACCCGTATTATGAGCCCACTCAAGCCATTTTATGTAATTTCTTGCACTTTCATAATTTTCAGGTTTTTCCCGAAGCAGTTGGGCATAAGTCTTGTTGCTCTTTTTATAATTTTCATAATGGTTTGTTATGCCATAATTTAGCGGTTTATCTTTACCACCGCTGCTTTTGCTTACCACATGGTCAATATCGCCTACTGCTCCCCACAACCAGTCAAACGCTATTTTCTCGGGAGATTTTCTCGATGCTTTTACAATAAAAGCACTGATTTCATCATCAGATGTCGGCAACTTCACCGCAATTTGAATCATTTTATGCGCCAACCTCTGATCCGGTATATTTTGCACAAGTTCCTCAATCTCTTCTATAAAGTTTTTACGTCCAAACGGAATAAATGTCGGTATTCCGTGTATTTGGCAATTAACATCGGCAAATAATGCTTGTAATTCTTCATCTTTATTTATGGCACTGCGCTCAAAAAAATTCTTTATTTGTTTTAATATAATCATTGCAGATTGATTATTATTCTTACTTTTCCTCTGATTTTTGTATAACGAAAGTTTTTTTGGTTTTGGAGAATGCGGTATTATTTCTGCCATATTGATAAGTTTTTTCATGGCATCTTTTTCATTTTGGTTCTTCGTATGACGAATTCTTTGAGAAATCCGCTCTAATTTGTATCTAAAATCCCTCTTATTGAACTCTTGTACAATTGGTTTTTGATCAATTTGATCCTGAGATTTTTGCATTAATTCATCAAAAATAAACTTACTCTCTTCCGGCAAATCCTTTGCTACTTCTTTTAACTCTTCAAAAAACGGCTTTTGCTTTCTATACAATTCTACATGCGCCAAAGGTGCCCAAGATTGGAATATTTCATCAAGACGAGCCTCGGGTTTAATTTTTGAATACTCTTTTAACATCTCTAATATATCAAGTTGAATTTCTCTTAATGTATCCGATAAGGGTTCTATCGCCCTTACAATAGAACGTACAGAACGAGTAAAAATCTTTGACTTTGTAAGTTCGTCAAAACGTTCGGGCGTAATAACAGGTCCTCCTTTACCATACAGATTGGGAGCACCTATTTTCATTAATTTCCTTAACGGTTCTGCGTTTTGAGCGGCGTGACCAAAAGAAATCGTATCTGCCATTAATGGTGACGACATTTCTAAACCGAATTTTGTCTGTTTATTATCCCTATTAACTTTCGATACTGTATTTTTATATGAAAGAAAACTGATTGGTAACACTCGCATACTTATATAAAACACCTAATTATTTTTTTTGTCACATGATTTACAAAGATTTACATAAATTCTAAAAAAGATGTGTCAAAAGACACATCTTTTTTAGTCTATATTACGATATTGCAGGACTTGCCGAGTTCTTTTTATCTTCCCAAATATCAACAAGAGTTGAGCAGAAGAAGATACTTGAATAAGTACCGATAAAGATACCCAAAATCATTGCAAGTACAAAATCTTTTGTTGTTACACCGCCCAAGAAATACAAAGCCGCAAGCGTAATCAATGTTGTAACGGAGGTATTAATACTTCTTGCAAGAGTTTGATTAATACTTGAATTCATAATTTCACCAAAAGACATTTTCTTACCGTAATATTTGAGATTTTCTCTTACACGGTCAAACACTACAATTGTATCGTGTACCGAAAAACCGATTACAGTAAGAATTGCCGTCACAAACAGAGCATCCACCTGTACGTTATAAACAAGTCCTAAAATTGAGAAAACACCAACTACAAAAAGTGTATCGTGAACAAGTCCCAATATTGCCGCCAGTGCGTAATCAAACTGGAATCTAAATGTCAAATATGCGATAATACCTAAAATCGCAAGAGAAAGAGCAATTAATGAGTTTTTGAATAACTCCGAACCTAGCGTAGGTCCAACTGATGTTACAGAAACAAGTTCTGCCGAATCAAAATCTTTTGCTACAATTGATGTAATTTTATCTTGCTCATTTGATTTTTCATCAATAAACTTTGTCCTTACACCCAATATTGATTTTAAATCACTTTCTTGAGAATTAACATGAATAATCTGCAAATAAGGATTTTCAATACCGCCCTGTACCAAATCACTTCTTACTGTTGCGAGTTTTTCATTTGTTATATCTTCCTTGACACCGTATTGCAATGTTGTACCGCCTGTATAATCAATACCTACTTTAATAGGAGTGTGTGTCGGATATACAACCATTGAATATATCATTGAAACAATTCCCGGTGTTAAGAGCAAAGCAGAAAGCGCCAAGCATAAAAATCTGTATTTTACTATATCTAATTTAAGTTTCATATTTTACCTCTTTTATATAATCATGAGTAAAGCGAATTTATAAATTTTCAACTTTCCATTTTCAATTTTTCACTAATCTAAAATTCCGAATTTTGCTTTTTCTCTCTTAGTCTCAACCGCTTGATATTCAGCATTGATTTCCTCTTTCTTCAAGCCGAACAGAGCGGGATTTTCAAGTTTACCTGTTCCAAAAATCAGGTGCATGAAATTCTTTGTAATCGTAATTGCCGAGAACATTGAAACTATAACACCAATTGCAAGAGTTAAAGCAAATCCCTTAACAATACTTGTTCCCAGACAATAAAGTATTGTACAGGTAATAATCGTTGTCATGTTTGAATCAAAAATACTTGTAAATGCTCTGTCAAAACCTGAATTAATCGCTGTAAACAATGTTCTTCCGGCTTTTAATTCTTCTTTAGTTCTTTCAAAAATAAGAATGTTTGCGTCTACCGCCATACCGATTGAAAGAATAAAACCTGCAATACCTGCAAGAGTCAGTGTTACAGGAACTGCTTTAAACAGTGCAAATAAAATTGTACCATATATAATCAAAGCCAAGTCCGCAATAAGTCCGGGTGCTCTGTAATATAATGCCATAAATATCATTACAAAACCCAAGCCGATTGCACCGGCAACTTTTGATTTTGCAATACTATCAGCGCCGAGAGTCGGCCCTACGGTATTTTCTTCAATAATCTTTGCCGGAACGGGAAGTGCGCCTGCATTAAGAAGGTCTACCATTTTCTTTGCCTCTTCTATCGCAAAACCGTTATCTCCGCCGGAAATCTGAGCGCGGCCTCCGGTAATCGGTTCTCTGATAACAGGTGCAGACTGGAGTTCACCATTAAAGAAAATAGCCATTGGTTGACCAACAAGTTTCTTTGTCAAATCAGCAAATTTTTTGGTACCTTCGGTATTAAATTCCAAATCGACAACCCATTGTCCGTTGGAAGCGTTTGAACTGAGCATGGCTTTTGTTAAGTCTTTACCCGTAAGTCCTGTCGGCTCCCACTCAGCCTCTCCGTTTTTCATAACAGGTTTTCTAAAGTCCAATTCAGCCGTTTCACCTAAATATGCCTTTGCCTGATTCAAATCCGAAACATCAGGTATTTCTACAACAAGCCTTTTATCACCGGCTCTTTGCACAACAGTTTCAGATACACCGAGTTTATTAACTCTGTTTTCGATTGCAAATTGCAAACTTGACATCATATCCGGTGTCACAATACCATTTGTCGGAGATGCCTCCAGTACAAGTCTTGAACCGCCGACCAAGTCCAAACCAAGTTTTGTCGGCTTTGTGCAGATTGTTACAATCGATACTATAACAATGATGACAATTGCCCAAAACATCATCAGTTTATTTTTCATTTTGTACTCCTTTATATCCTCTTGTTTTAATTATAATTCAAATATAAAAATAAATCTTACCCTACAAGAGAATTTTTATTTTTTATTTCGGTTTTGTGTTTGCTAAAATGCCTTTTATACCAATTCCGTAATATTATCCCTTGTTATAACTGCATCATAGTTTTTATATCCCAAAATATTTTCTATATCATTTGAGTGAGAACCTACAATTTTTCTGCATTCGGCAGAACTATAGTTTGCCATTCCGCGCGCAAATTCTACGTTATCCTCATCCATAATTGAAACAACTTCACCCTGCTTAAATTCATTAACAACACTTACAATACCAATCGGAAGCAGGCTTGAAAACTGTTCCAATATTGCTTTTTTAGCGCCGGCATTAACGACAAGCCCGCCAAAAATATTTGTTGCATAGCCAATCCAACGTTTTTTATCCGCCAAACTTTCACGGGACGGCAAGAACATTGTTCCGATTTCTTCACCAGCAAAAATTTTATTAATTACATACGGAATTTGACCGTTTGCTATAAGAACTTTTCCGCCAAAACGTGTAACAAGTTTAGCGGCTTCGAGTTTTGTTTTCATACCTCCGCGTCCGCCCTCAGATGGGTCTGTTCCCAATTTCATAATTTCTTCGGTCAGAGATTCAACTTCTTTTATAAGTTCTGCATTTGGATTTTCCTTGGGATTTGCGGTAAAAAGCCCGTCAATATCGGAAAGCAAGATAAGCAAATCCGCATCCAACTCACTTGCAACAAGCGCTGATAGTTTATCATTATCGGAAAAATTGACCTTCATGCCGGCATTCGCTCCGCCCGTCTGAATAGGGGTAACCGTGTCATTTTGATTAATAACCGGAACAACACCAAATTCCAATATTTTATTCATTGTTGTTCTCAGGCTCAAATATCTGTGACGGAGAGAAAAATCATCCTCTGTCAGAAGAATTTGTGCAATAGGAATATCATAGACACCAAAACCGCTTTCATAAAAAGACATGAGTTTGGATTGACCGATTGCGGCACATGCCTGTTTTACCCCTTCATCCGCTGTTGAATCTAAGTTAAGTTTCTTTTTACCTAACCCTACGGCACCTGATGTAACAAGGATAACTTCTTTACCTGTTTTTACAAGTTTTGAAATATCCTCAATAAAGGAATATATCCTTGAAAGCGCAACTTCACCGTTTTCATTTCTTATAATGTTTGTACCGAGTTTTATTACAATTCTTTTAGCGTTTATGAAATCTTGTCTTTTCATTTTTATATTCCCATGACTTTTAATACATCATTTAGTTCGGCAGAAGTTTTCTTTACTTCGGCATTTGAGTATTTAATTGCATTATCGGGATCTTTTAGTCCGTTGCCTGTCAAAATACAAACAATATCAGAGCCTTCTTTTACAAGTCCCAATTCTTTGGATTGAATAAGCCCTGCCACGGATGCCGCACTCGCCGGTTCACAAAGAATACCTTCTGATGATGCCAAAAGTTTATACGCTTCAACAATTTTTTCATCACTTACACAACCGATTTTACCGTTACTTTCATCTCTTGCCGCTTCTGCCTGTTTCCAACTTGCAGGATTACCGATTCTTATTGCTGTCGCTAACGTTTCAGGCTTTAGTATTCTTTCACCTCTCACGATTGCTGCTGCACCTTCCGCTTCAAATCCCATCATTTTAGGAAGAGCATTGATAATTCCGGCTTGCTTGTATTCTTTATAACCTTTCCAATATGCGGTAATATTACCTGCATTACCCACAGGAATAAAGTGATAATCAGGAGCCTTGCCGAGAGAATCACAAATTTCAAAAGCACCCGTTTTTTGACCTTCAATTCTATACGGATTAACTGAATTAACCAAGGTTATCGGATACTTGTCCGAAATTTCTCTGACACATTCTAGTGCCTGATCAAAATTACCTTGGATTGCAATAATCTCTGCGCCATACATCATCGCCTGAGAAAGTTTGCCGAGTGCAATGTATCCGTCAGGAATTAGAACAAACGTTTTTATACCTGCTTTCGCTCCGTAAGCAGCGGCAGATGCGGAAGTATTACCGGTTGAAGCACATATAATAGCACCCGCACCGGATTCCTTTGCTTTTGTTACAGCCATTGTCATTCCGCGATCTTTGAAACTTCCTGTCGGATTGCACCCTTCAAATTTCAAATATATATTTGCATCCAAACCAATTTTTTTTGCCAAATTTTCAGCCTTGATAAGAGGAGTATTTCCTTCGTTCAAAGTTACAATTTCGGTAGAATTGCTCACCGGAAGATATTTTCTGTATTTATTAATTAAGCCTTGATAGTACATATTTTCTCCCTTTTTTGTATCTGCTTGTATTAATTATATATCAAATATCTTGTTGTCATGATACTTTTTCATTTTTTTATACAACAAACGGATGATTTTTTGGCACAAATAAAAATATTTTGGTATAATGTATTAGGACTATTTTATTATTTATTAAGAGGCGGGGAAGATATGGCTGAAAACGAAATTGTTACGGACGAAAAGGGACAAGAACTAAAAAAGATTTCAATAATAATGATTGCTTCAATGGTTATTTTGCTGCTGGTGTTTTCAGCCGTAAATTACGTTGTCGTTAAGAATCTTGTAAAATCAATAGAGGTTACGGTGCCATCTGACGAAGAAGTTGCGGATGAAGGCGATGAAGATGAAATTGAAAAAGGTATTATAGTTGACCTGGGAGATTTTATCTTAAATCTCTGTGATGAAAACCAGAGAAAATATTTGAAAGTAAATGTTGCAATTGAAGTTTCCAAAAAGGATACAGACTTCCCGAAAGAAGAAGCCGCTCCTGCTAAAGGCGGACACGGACACGGCGAAGAAGCCCCTGCTCCCGCTGTTGATCCGCTTGTTGCAATTAAGGCTGAAATGGATCAATTTAAACCCGCAATCAGAGATGCTGTTATAACAAACCTTTCAAGCAAAACTTCTGCTGAACTTTCTACAGCAGCAGGAAAAGAACTTGCAAAAGAACAAATTACAAATGATATAAATTCAATACTTGGCGGAGAAAGAGAAGTCCTGAGAGTAAGTTTCGGACAATTCATCATACAATAGGGAACAATGGCTAACAATCTGGATGAAAATTTAATAACAAAAAGTGAAAACTTTGAAGAAGATTTTTCGGATTCGGAGCATAAGAGTTATAAACTCTATAACTTTAGACGTCCTGATAAATTTTCAAAGGATAATTTGCGTGCATTAAGAGATATTCACAGAGAATTTTCCAAAGCAATCTCACTCGTACTTAGCGGTTATCTGCGTATGAGAGTCGAAATTGAAATCGTTTCGGTTGACCAACTTACTTATGAAGAGTTTATTCGTTCTATGCCATCTCCGATTAGTGTTGGTGTTTTTGAATTTGAACCATTGACCGGACAAATTCTTCTCGGTATAAGTTTTGAAGTAATTTCTTGTATTGTAAACAGAATGCTGGGCGGCGTAGGCAATATTGATACGCAGTCAAGAGAATTAACTGATATAGAAAAAGCTTTGGCTAAAAAAGTCATAAACATAATAATTAAATCACTTGAAGATTCTTGGAATGCAATAATTCCGGTTACCGGTAAATTTATAAGTCTTGATGATAACTACCAATCAATACAGGTAGCAACGGCAGGAGAAATTGTTGCACTTTTAACATTTGAAGTTCAAATTTCAGGCAAACACTTCGGTCTATTCAGTTTGTGTTTCCCTTATCCGGTGTTGGAAACCGTACTCGGACATTTGAGCACTCAACACATATTCCAAACAAAAGGTTTGATAGCATCAAATGATGAAAGAATGAAGATGATTTCCAAAATCAATTCTTCAACGGTAGATTTAAGAGTTCAGTTCGGCTCTTGCAGCATTACGCTTGATGACTTTTTGCAATTGACAGAGGGCGATATCATAAAACTGGATAATAAAGTCGAGGATGATTTGATTGTTAAAGTAAACGGTGAAAAAAAATTCTTCGCTCGTCCGGGAACAATGAAGGATCAGGTATGTGTCAAAATTACGGATGTATACGATGAAATGCATGAATTATTAAGAAATTATTTTTAGGAAGGGGAGCCTAAATGATAGATGATGACGATATAAAAGAAAATGCCGAGGAGGCAGCAGAAGAAACCGCAAGCAAGGCAGACAGCAAAGAGGCTAAAAGTACTGCCCCAGAAGTTCCTTCCGAATCGGAAGAGGTAAAGCCGGAAGCGGAAAAAACCAAAGACGGAGAAGAGGTTAAGGAATTTAAACCGGAATCTTTTGACGAAGAGAGTACAGAAAAACCTGCTGAACTTACTACGGAAGAAAAACTGCAAAATGAAAAAACAATTACGGTACAACCCGTACAATTCGCTTCTTTTGAAGATTTGGAACAAGTTCAGGGACCTCAAAATCAGAACTTAAACATTCTTTTGGATGTAAAGTTGCAACTTTCAGTTGAACTTGGCAAAACCGACCTTCCTATTAAGAAAGTTCTTGAACTTACAAAAGGTTCAATTGTAACGTTGAATAAGGCAGCAGGTGAACCTGTTGAATTGTACGCAAACGGCAAATTGATTGCATACGGCGAAGTCGTTGTTATTGAAGACAATTTTGGTTTAAGAATTACGCACATCACCGATCCAGTTAAACGTTTGAACACAATCAACAGCGGACACGGCGAATAATCTAATGGTTTTTTATCGTGACAGAAATACAAACGGAAGGGTTAAATGTTCTTATAGCGGGCGAAGGATACTCCCTTAAATACATTCAATCGTCACGTTTTTTGAGAAAACTTTATACAACATCCGATAAAATCATTGAAGGGATTGTTAATATTGATTTCAATACCTTTAAAGAACTTGCGAAAAAATGCAAGGCATTTCAGATAGATTTGGTAATAGTCGAAGATAAACGATGGATAAATGAGGGCATTTCGGATGTTCTGAGAAGCAATTTTGTCAACTGTATTGCACCTTCTGCAAAATGGACGGAACTTGGTGTTCCGACTTTTGAAACAAGAAATATCTTGAAAAAATACGGTATTAACCTACCCGAAATAACTCTGTTACCTGCCAATTTTCCGCTTGTTGTCAAAGGAAACGGAGTATCGAGAAAAGTAAACTCCGTTCAGGAAGTTATTGAAATCAGGGAAGAAGTACATAAACGCTCATCTGTTATTGCGCGGGATTTGTACCTTGAAAAATACCTTGATGGTAAAAAAATTACGATTTCTTCACTCTTTGATACAAAAAATCTGCTTACTTTCCCCGTAAAAGACATACCGGAAGATATTATTAACAACTATTCTCAATATTTTGAACGCATGTTAAACAATGAAAATGCAAGTTTTATCGGATTTATAAACTCTGAAGTCATTTTATACAACAACAAACTGTATAACGTCGGTATTAGTTTTGAATTTCCGACACTCAATTGCGATATGGATATACTTTATATTTTATGGCTTGCCATTTATCAAAAACTTGATGAAGTAAGTTTTTATTAACATTTCTTAAAAAAAGTTTACACAAAAGTCAATTATTTAATTAGTATTCACTTTATATATATAGAGGATATCTATATATTATGGCGCTATTTAATAAATATTTTCAATTAGGTTTTCTGCACGGAATAAACAGTTGGTTTACTCCGACATTTGCGTTTTGTAATCCTGTAAGAAGTTGGGGGATGTTCAATTATATTAATGTATTTAGTTGTTTAAATATGATGAATTGCAGCAACAATTACAGTTATAATCTGCCGGAAACACCTGCATTCAATTTAACAAATGATGCTCCTCCAATACTTAACAGAGAAACTTTCAAAGTGGATAATTCTGTTTGGAATAACTATAAATTTGATTTCTCTCAAGTAACTAAAAATAATAATTTTGACAGATTTGATTTTTCAAACTTAAAAAATACCGAAAAAGACGAAGCACCATCAGGCTCAACCGATACAGAAAGAGCGACTTCAACAGAAAGCAACAAAAACAACAACTCAGACGGAACAATAGTGAAGAAGAATGTATCATACGGTAATGCTAATGCAAAATTCGGCGACAGAAATAAACATTCGAAAGAAGTTACAGGTACTGTTAATCACAAGTACGTTAATAAATCCAAAGCACAAGCAGAAGCAATGGCTAAAAAAGACGAGAATCTTGAGGATTTAAGAGTAACATCAAAAAATTATGACGGATGGAAACTAAACCCCGGAACATTCAATCACGATATTACATTTGCCAAAAAGGGAGTCAGTGCAGTACTTCAAAAAGCATCCGAAATGACAGGATATAAATTTATAATTAACTCCGCTCTTGGAACAGGAGAAGGAGTTTCTCCGCATGTAGTTGGCACCGGATATACAAGCCATCACAATGCGGAAAACCCGAAACTCGACATAAGTTTAACCGTGTATGATAAAAACGGTAATACAAAAAAATTAAATGCACATGAAATGGCAAGGATTTTATGGAATACCGGTTTATTCTGCCACATACTGGAAGAACCGAAAACAAACCACCTTGATGTACAAATTGATCCGGCTGTTCTCACATAGTTAGTACAAACTACCAGTCCTCCGAGCCGTATTCGTTATATTTTTCGATAAATCGTTGGTGTTTTTGGATTATTTTGATAAGTCCGTTACGCTCAAATTTATTGGAAATAGTGTTTACAAGAATATTATA
>JAFXYU010000303.1 GCA_017541565.1 bacterium
CAGTAATTGCGGATGCTGCTTCAACGAGGAATATTCCTAAAACACCGACTGGTGCGTATTGGTCTTTTTCGGTTGAAACATCACAGACTCCATATGCTTTAGCACCGGCAGCACAATGTCTGCCGTCAAATCCGACAAATCTGTACTGTTCCAAGTTCTCATTTGCAGTTACGGAATCGATTAAGAGAGGTTTATACAGTTTTTTCGCCATCTTGACCTCCTGTATCGTCTTGTTTTTCGCCTGTTTTGTTTTCGTTCTTTTTGTTTTGTTGCTTGTTATTTGCAGTTGTTTCAGGAATCAATTCCAAGAAGTCAACGAGTCTTGCTGCGTCTTCTTCTTTTAATTCGATTATTGAATCTTCTGCATAAGCCTTTTTGTTGTGTAAAATTGTTGTGTGTTTTACTTTATATTTAGCCATTATGAACCTCCGCTTACGTTAGAGATTAGGTATCCTGCTTCTGCACCAACAAGGAACGGAGTATAAATATCAGTTGCTCTGATATATTTAACTTTGTTTCCCTCTTTGGTGTATTCATCAATATTTAGGGCATCTTTTTTACGGACTGTGTACGCAAATGAAGGATCGTATTCAGTTCTTGATGCACCGAGGCTTGGAATATATGCAAGCACAATATTGTCTTTCCAAATTCTTGTGAAGTTGCCGTTTGCATCTACGAATATGGATTTACCGATTACAATGTTTTGAATTTCAAAGATTTCTTTAATCAGGTCAAGAGTGACTAATTTTGTTTTAGAATCAGAAATCAAACCACGTAATTGGAGGTTTCTTTTGAGTGCTTTCCAAGCATCCTGACCGATAACCATCGTGTTAGGATCCTGTGCAATTTTTTTAGAAACGGCATCTTTTGCATCATCAATAACACCTTGCGGATCTGAGTCCTTGTGTGTAAAACAAGATGTGCCGGAGAGTGCAATTTTACTTCCTGTTTCATAATTTGCAGGGTTCTGAACCAAGTCAGCACATTCTTTTTCAAGTTGTAAGTGCAGACCTTCAGTTACAACATTTGTTGCGTGAAGTTGCAGTTTAACTTTTTCGGCTTCCTGTTCTTCACGATAGTCGATAGGATAAGACAAATCGTGTTCTTTAAGTGTAGTTGTATGTTTTTTGAAACCTTGCGGTGAAACAACATTTGAATTTGCACGAATTGCTCTTTCAGTATCGTAAATATTGAAAGCTTCTTTGTTAAATTCAAAGATGTCAATTTTTTCTTTCTCGGAATATATTGTCGGGAATAGCACATCAGCAACAAATGAATTATTGTGATAGCCACGAGCCACTTCCGAGAGGTATGCGTTTATACGCAGTTCTTCAAGTCTTCCCATTTAGTAAACTCCTTTATTTTGTTAGGGGGGTAATTATATGTTTAATTTCAGGAGAGCATCTTTAAATCCGATGTTCTCTTTTTGAGCAAGAGCCTTTGCTTCCTTGAAAATCTCAAGACTTTCTTCATCGGCATTAGCGAATTGTTCAACTTCTTTTGTGTTGTCCGCTTGTGCCTGTTTGGTAGCAATTTCTTTGTAAGTGATTTGATTCGGCAGAGATTCAATAAAAGATTTAAAATCGTTAACGATTTGTGATTCTTCGCCAAACTTTTTAATATTGTCTAATTCCTTGAGGACAGATAATACAACATCTTTATTTGCAGGGATTAAAGTTCCTTTATCGATTTGTTTATCAATAAACTCGTTAAATTCACGATTTTTAATTGCAGTTTTAATGTTGTTTAATTCCTGTTCAATTGCTTCTTTACCCTCGGCTTTTTCTTTGAAAGTTGCAACTTCAGATGTTAAAGCTGAGATTTTTTCTTTTAAGGACTTAATTGTTTCAGTCTTTTTATTTGATTCTTTAAACTTTGCAAGCTGTGTTTCTAAGTCCTCAACTTGTTTTTTTAATCCATCAATTTCTTCTTGAGAGAATTGTTCGACATCTTCTGTCGTTTCTTCAGGTTTCTTTTCTTCTTCAAATTCGTATGTATCAGATTCTGATTCCATAAATTTGATTTGTTCAAGTCCTTTAACTTGAGGTGTGGCAGCACCTAAGAATGAAACAGCTTTTAAATATGCTCCTTTGCCTTCAAGATTTCTGTATAATTCAACGGAAACCTTTTTGTATTTGCCGTCATTAACGGCTTGTTCAAACTCTTGAGGAACATCTTTAAAAGCCACTTTCAGTTTTTCTCCGTCTGCCTTAACTGAATCAACCCAACCAAAAGCAGGGCCGCTTTGTTGATGGTCGATAGTAATCGGTGCTTCACAGAATTGGGGATCGTAGTTTTTTGCAATTTCTGCAATTTCTTTTTTGGTAAATTTGCCTTGAGGATATACTCCGGCTTTAAAAACCTCGTAAAATTTCATTAATAACTCCTTTTTGGGCTAGGGTAAATAAAAATTTAAAACATTATATTTGAGTATAGACTCGGACAGTTTACATTCTCAAATGTAATTTTTCATGGAAAAAATACATGAAGTTTTACTTTTGAATATGCAACCCGATTAAAGTTAGACTGATGATGTGAATCGTTTTTCATAAAAACTCAATCATATATACATACCCTTTCTCTCTATTCTACCTATCCCCTACTCTCTTGTGGGTGCTTGCTGAAAAGCAAGCTCCCCATTTCTTTCAAGGACTACAAAATAAAGGAATATAACTATATGGAATTTTTAGAACAATTATCGCCTTTTGTGGAAAATGTGGGTTTCCCTGCATTAATTTTCGCAATTTGGTACATCTATCATCAATCTCAGGTTAAAGCCTTTGAAAAGATTATTCAGAACAATTTTGAAATCTTAAAAGACTTACTTGAAACTAACCAATACCACGCAGCACTTTTGTCAAGGATAGAAAGTAAAATTGACAACAATTTATGGTGTCCGATTTTAAAACGGGAGGTCTCGTAAATGAATCCTGAAAAGCTACAGTTCAAAGGAATGCTTGCGGAGGCAAAAAAAAGCTTCCGTACAAAAAATACGGAAGCTTCAGGGTTAGTAATATTAATTCGTTCTTTGCTTAACCCTTATGAAGACATATCTAAATTAGATGTGGAAAAGGCTTTAATCAGCATGCAGAGATTACAAGAGATTCAAGAAGATATAAAAGCACTTGATACAAAAATAAAGAATTTGGAGTCAGAACTTGAATAGTAAACAACACTTATACAATGAGGCAGAAAGACTTTATATTTACAGCAATAAAGGACTTGAAGCAATTGCAAATGAATTAAACCTTAGTCGCAAAACATTAATGGATTGGAAAGAAAAAGGCGATTGGGGTGAAAGGCGAAAAGCCTATAAACAATGTAAAACAGCTTTTCACGAAGAGCTTTATGATTTTGCACGACAGCTAATGAAAGGTATTGCTGAAGATATGGCAGCCGGCGAAAAAGTTGATACAGGAAGAATTTATGCTTTTTGCAGGATTTTGCCATTGTTCGTAAAAGTAAAAGATTACGAGGATGTCGCTGCTAAAAAGGCTGATGCATTTAAACCTAAAGGTTTGACAAAAGAAGTTATTGCTCAAATCGAAGAAGAGATTTTGGGCATACCCCGAAAAATAGAAACAGAAGATGAAACCGACAATTAAGAATTCGTTTTTTTTACCATATCAAATGAGATGGTTAGAAGATAATTCAAAAGTAAAGATATGGGAAAAGTCCCGAAGAATCGGAGCAACTTATGTCCAATCTTACGAAGATGTCAGGGACTGCGTATATAAACGTGTCCCTGCTGTTTGGTTCTCATCAGCAGATGAATCA
>JAFXYU010000304.1 GCA_017541565.1 bacterium
AAGCCACTTGAAAGCGATTGCCGCAACTACGATTGATACGATTACGGGAAGGTAAATAAGAATTTTATACAGCGTAATTCCTCTGATTTTTTGGTTAATTAATATTGCCAAAAACAGCGGAAATATTACCAAAAACGGAACTGCGATTACAAGGTACATAAATGTATTAAACATAACCTTATAGAAAATCGGTTCGTGAAACAGTTTTGTGTAGTTATCAAGTCCGTTGAATGTCGGGTTATAAATACTGGATGAATAGTCAAAAAAACTCAAGCCGAAAGTTTGAAAAAACGGTATAAAAAAGAATACGATTAAAACCGCTGCTGCCGGAAGCAAAAACAAATAAGGCGTGTATTTTTTGTAATAATTCATACAATGATTATCTCATTTGTGCGCTACTCGGTCAAGAGAACTTTTTAAACATCTTTTGTAAATTGCTTATGTTTATTATTTTGGTGTGTTACATATAGCACTTCGGCTCTTGCCCTTCAACGGATGCATAAAGTTCCACAAGATGTTTTGCGGGACTTGCATTAATCTTTGTAATCAAAACCTCTTCTATCTGGAAAAATCCAACTTCTGCAGACATTTCTATATCAATCCTTATCGGTTTATTTTCACCGTTATGAATGCTTATTCTTTCAATCGCATGAGCAGAATATTTATGAATATCACCAACTTTTGGAGTTGTGTTCAAAGCGAGCGGAATACGCGCTCTGCCCTTTGTCATATCGCATCCGTCAGCAATAAGAATAATTCCCGCCTCAATAGAATGAATTTTTCTTGATGACATGTGTCCGATAATTGCCTCAATTGCAACCGATTTAATAATTGTTCTTCTGTGAAGATTCTCAGGGAAAATATGCATAACAGCACGCTCTATAATAGGTTTAGCCAAAGTTACGGACATTTCTTCGTGTCCCTGACGGCCAATCATCATACCCAAATCGTGCATAAGCCCCGCAAGAATAACCGCACACATACTGTCTTCAAATGAACCTATTTCCTCCGCCTCTAAAGATGTTTGAATTTTAGACTTGTGCAAAATGCTCAACATCTTAATTGCGTTCGCCGTAACCTGTCTCATGTGAACAGGTCCGTGGTCGTTGTATCCCAGACGTTTTATAGAAACGTTGTTGGCATAATCCTGCATTTCCTGCAATTCAGCATCATTAAACAGGTAGTTTACCAACTCCAGACACTTGGGGAAATCCTGCAATCGCTTCAAAATTTTTGATTCAACGGAAACTTCTTTGATTGATTTCATACTAACATTTTAGCATATAACGCAATTTCTCTCAAGGATTGCAAGAAATTACCAATATATGAGATTTGGGGTAAGTCTGGTTTTCGTGGTAATATATTGGTAAGAATAGAGGTGTTTATGTCAATAAGAAAAGTTTTAAAATATGGTACAGCATCACTCAGAGAACCGTCAAAAGAAGTTCACAAGGTTTCACAAAAGATAAAAGTTCTGGTGGATGACC
The DNA here is from genome assembly GCA_017541565.1 of bacterium. Lineage (GTDB taxonomy): Bacteria > Cyanobacteriota > Vampirovibrionia > Gastranaerophilales > Gastranaerophilaceae > CAG-196. Next base: position 1,488 of record JAFXYU010000304.1, read on the forward strand.
TTTTAGATACAATGTATGCCCAAAACGGAGTAGGACTTGCCGCTCCGCAAGTCGGAGAGAATTACAGGATATTTGTAATAGATGTTTCCACTAATGATGAACCGCTTAACCCTATGGTATTCATTAACCCGAAAATCATCAAAAAATCCGGTGCATGCATCAGCCACGAAGGATGTTTAAGTTTTCCGGAAGCATTTACGGATGTAAGAAGATATGCAAACGTTATGATAAAAGCAATGGACAGAAACGGGCGCTCTTTTGTTCTTGAAGCAAAAGACGGAACGCTTCTTGCCCGTGCAATTCAGCATGAATTTGACCACCTCAACGGGGTATTATTTATTGACCACCTCATTAACCGTTTTGAAGCCGAAGCAGAACTCGAAAAACACGACCTTCCGCCCATAGAAGTCGACAAACTTCTGGATGAACCCGAATTGCAGGAAGAGGTCGATAAACTTCTTGAAGCAAAGGCCGAGAAGAAAGAGTAAAAACGAAAATATGTTGATAAATTTGTACAATATGGTACAATAAATTACACATTGAAAAAAGAATACAGGCTGAATATTTTTGATTATTATTTTTCGCTGAATTGTTGAAAGGAGATGATAAAATGATAGTCAAAATCAGCGAAAAAGAACTAGTACTAATAATAGTACTAGTCCTTATAGCACAAACCCTTTAATTAGGGTGCGGGCATGGGCATTTGCGCTGCCCTTGCCTGTATTCTTATTTTAACGTATTATACATGAAATTTCAAGATTATAACGAGGAACAAAATTTGGAAAAGATAAGTATAGTATTTTTCGGGACACCCGATATCGGACTAAAATCATTAGAGCATTTTTATAACTCGGACAAATTTGATGTCCTCGCCGTTGTAACTCAACCGGATAAACCATCAGGCAGAGGTCAAAAACTTACTCCGAGTCCGATTAAAAAGTTTGCCGAAGAAAACGGAATAAAAGTTTTTCAGCCAAAATCCATAAGAAAAGAACCCGATATAATTGAAGCATTAGAAAATTTAAAGCCTGACTTTTTTGTAACTTTCGCATTTGGGCAAATTCTATCTCAGGAGGTTCTGGATATTCCGAAATATGAGACAATTAATCTTCACGTTTCGCTTCTGCCAAAATATCGCGGTGCAAATCCTATTCAACGTGCTATTATCAACGGTGATACGGAAACAGGAATTTGTACAATGATAACAGAACTGGGATTGGATTGCGGTGATATTTGTATGAAAGACCCTATCTGTATTACACCCGATATGAACTGCGTTGAACTTTTTGAAATCTGCGCATCACAATCGCCTGAACTTTTAGAGCAAACTCTTATCGGAATCAAGGAAGGAACAATTACTCCCCAAAAACAGTGTGAAGAGGGTGTATGTTTTGCAGACAAACTCCAAAAAGAAGAATGTGAAATTCACTGGGAAAAATCAGCACACGAAATTCATAACCTTGTAAGAGGCGTTTACAAATGCCCAGGAGCATTTTTTAAATATAACGATAAAATTATAAAAGTACTTGAAACAAAACCCATTGATGAAAACCTTGATGGCGAAATCGGAAGTTTCATAAGATTTTCAAAAGAAGGAATTGATGTAAAAACAGGAAACGGAATTTTGCGTCTCATAAAAGTCAAACCCGAGGGTAAAGGCGAAATGTTTGCAAGAGATTGGGCAAACGGACTTCATAAATAATACTTTTGACACAATTAGATGTTTTTCATAATAAAAAACTGCAAGAAGTGCTTGCAGTTTAGTTAGATTCATCGAGAAAATGTATATTTTTGAGTACTTACATTAGAATACTTTATACAGTGACTTCTTCTTCGAAATAATTGACGACAGAGTCTAATACATTGTCAAAGAAGAAGTCCAATTCTTGTGACAGTGAGGATTCAGTTGAATTCATCTCTAAATTTCCCGCTTCCTTAAATCTTGATAACATTTCATTTTCGATACGCATATTTTCTAAATCCTTTCCTGCTTATGTCTTTATTTGCTTCCGCTCACATTATGTATATCGGCAAATTTTTAGAAAACTTTAGACTTTTTAATGCATTTGTTACAAAACGTTACATTAAAATTTTGCGGAATGCAGTTATCAAAAACTTGTAAATTCTTACTTTTTGTAATAAAATACCAATGTTACAGGGGGATATGATATGAAATTTGTTGCGAATAAAGATGATTTATTGAACGGTATAAGAATTGTGGAGAGAGCCACTGTTGTCAAAGGTTTGCAGCCGGTTTTGGCAAATGTTTTGATTGAAACTGCCGGTGAAAATCAGATAAAACTTACCGCTACGGATTTTGATTTGTCAATAACAACTCTTATTAACGCAACAGTTCAATCGGAAGGTAAATTTACGCTTCCGGCAAAGAAACTCGGTGAGATTCTTTCCAGACTCAATGATGAATTAATGACGTTGGAACTTAACGGTTCAACTGCAACAATAACCTGTAAAAAATCTAAGTTCGATATCATCGGTATTTCCGCAAATGAATTTCCTCAAGTGGACGAAGATATTCCCGCGACTGAATGTATGGAGATTGAAACACAGCCTTTCACAAAAGCAATAAGAGAAGTTGTTTCGGCTGCTGCAGGATATGAAACAAACAACCTTCTATCCGGTGTTGTATGTCAAGTTAATAAAAATATTTTGGAAATGGCTGCCACTGACGGAAACAGGCTCGCCAGAGTCAGGGAAGTTGTTAAAAATTCTTCAAATGACGAAGAAAATCCGTTTGAGATGTTAATTTCTTCAAAAGTTTTTTCCGAACTTTCAAAAATATCATTGCTTGTTGATTCCGATACAATAAAAATCAGCAAAGAAGCAAAGAAAATAGTTATAGAACTTGATAAGACAAAGATTATTACAAGACTTATGCAGGGACAATTCCCAAAATACAATCAACTCATACCTCAATCTTTCTCCAAGGATGCTGTGATTGATAAAGCAGATTTGATTTCCGCATTGGAAAGAGTTGCGGTCATGGTAAACGAAAAGAACAGTATTGTTAAGTTTGAGTTTGAAGACAATACACTTAAACTTTCCGGTGATTCTCCGGATGCGGGTAATTCTCAGGATATAATCGATATTAAATATACGGGCGAACCGCTTGCAATTGCTTTTAACTACAAGTTTATTCTTGAGTTTCTAAAAATCGTTGAGGCTGAAGGAATTAAGGTTCAACTGAGCACTCCGCTTTCTGCAACGATATTTACACCTGATTCCGATGAGGATTATTTGTATCTTGTTATGCCGGTACAGTTAAGAAGTTAAGAGGCGGATATAATTTGTTATATTTTGAAAAGAGAGGACTTTAATGCAAGGAAAAGCATTCAAATTCGGAGATAATATTTCAACAGACCATATTGCGCCGGGGAGATTGTTTCACCTCCGTTCTGATTTGGTTGAATTTTCAAAACATGTTCTTGAAGATGCGGATGAAAATTTTGCAAAAGAAATGAAAAAAGGTGATTTTGTTGTAGCGGGAAACAACTTCGGGCTCGGCTCATCAAGAGAACATGCTCCGCAGATTATTAAAATTGCGGGAGTGGGTGCTGTTATTGCAAAATCTTTTGCAAGAATTTTTTATCGTAATGCCATAAATATAGGTCTTCTTGCAATTGAATGCGATACGGACGGAATTGATGCGGGTGATGAGTTGGATTTGGATATAAAAGAGGGTATTCTTAAAAATCTTACAAAAGGTACTACGATTATGATAGAGCCGCTTCCTGATGTTATGATACGTTTGCTTGAAGACGGCGGTTTGATAGAACATATTAAAAAGAACGGTGATTTGGTTCTTGGATAAGGGGTGCAGATTATGGCTGATACAACACGAAAGATAGAATGTCCGGCATGCGGATGTGAAATGCAAAAGATATATATTGATGATGCCGAAGTATGTGTTGATATATGTACGGAAGGATGCGGCGGAATTTATTTTGATAACAGAGAGTTTAATAAATTTGACGAAGCCAATGAGAATGTCGATGCTATTCTTGGTGAACTTGAAGGAAAAGAGTTTAAAGAAGTTGATCAACGAGAAGTCAGAATTTGTCCCGTATGCAATGTGCCTATGGTAAAAGCAGGTTCAGGTGTTAAGGGAGTTGAAATTGACGTTTGTTATACTTGCGGTGCAAAGTTCTTGGATAACGGCGAACTCGAAAAAATTAGAGAAGGGAAACAGGAGAATCTCGAACAACTTAACCAACTCATTGATGAAATGTACAAGCGTGATGTTCAAGATGCTGTTGGCGGACAAGTGAAACGTCCGGTAACAAAAAATTTAAGAGTTGCGGTTGAGAAAATTGTTTACAGAGGATTAAAACATTTACACTAATGCGGTTTGTTCCTCTAATTCTTTCTTGATATCTGCGACCGAAACATGTACGATTTCGGAGTTGTCGTCTTTTTTGAGGTAAACGTCAACTATTCCGGCTTGAACAATAAATCTTTTGCAAAGGATACAGATAAAATTATGTCCGTAGATATACATTGTTGCGCCCATACATCTGTCTTGCCCTGCTTGAATAATCGCGTTTTGTTCCGCATGGATTGAACGACAGGTTTCGTAACAAGTCCCTGACGGAATGTTGTTTTTGATTCTGTAACACTCGCCGCGTTCATAGCAGGATTCAACACCAGAAGGTGTTCCGTTGTAGCCGGTTGCTTTAATTTTCTTGTCTTGTCCTACAATGATTGCGCCGACTTGTGCACGCAAGCAATTTGAACGTGACGAACAAGTTTTTGCCATATCCAAAAAATAATCTGTCCAAGACTTGATTCCCATAATTTTATTATATACAAAATCCCTTTTTTCGTACCAGTATATGAACATATTTTAAGGGAAATTTATTGTCTAATCATTATATCTGATTTCAATTAAATCTGCATAGAAACTATCTGCTATTTTATAAGTATGTTTTAGTATCGGTAACAATTTATAAAAATCATCAACATCAGAGTATTTTTGACAAAAAATCAACATAAGACAGAGATTTGCTTCTATTTCTTCTGCTTTTTCATACCAATGCACAATTTTTTCTGATTTTATTGCATATAAATCTTTCATAATAACACCCTCTTGTCTTAGACATGATATTAACATAGTCTTATGTCTATGTAAAGTCTATTATTAAGACTAAGACAAATCTTTAAAATTTGATAATATGGATATATGGAAATTAAACTTGATAAAAAATTTGTAAAACTTGGAAGAAGTTGGGGGGTAATTGTACCGCCATGGATAATTTCTTCATTAAATATCAATCCGAATAAAGACAATGTTGTTCTTTCTGTAAAAGACGATAAAATAATTATTGAAAAAAAATAAAATATTATTTTTGAAACTTGAAATTAACCTTCCCGACAACTTTTCCTGCAATGGTTTTGATTTGGTCATCATATTCTATATTTCCCCATCCAAGTCTGTTGATGTATTCCAACACGGCAATTCTTCTTGCTTCCATTGAACAGTCGTTAATTTTTACGACAAAAGCATCTTTTTCTTTTATGTTTAAAACAATACAAAGTCCGCCTGCACCGACTTTTGCGATTAAGTCATCCGTTTTTTGAATAATCTCTGTATCAAGCCTGTTTTCTCCGCCGAAGATATAAGGGTTTTCTTTAATAGCACTGACTATTTGCGGATATTTAAGAAGTGAAATAAATCCTTCCAACATATTATAGAGCGGCATGCTCAAAATCGGTACCCCGCAGCCGTCGGTTGTCATTGGATATTCTGTTTTTACACCGCACATTGTATTGATTTTATTTTTTATTTCTATCTGCAAAGGATGACTGATTTTATCATAAGTTTTTAAATCCCAGTTCATTTTTTTGCATATTGCAAGGAAGCCAAGATGTTTTCCCGAACAGTTATTGTGAATTGCGCTTGCTTTTTCTCCTGATAAAAGCATTTTATCTTGTGCCGTGCGTGATAAAGGAGAGTGTATTCCGCATTTTAAGTAACTTTCATCAAGTTCAAGTTTTTTTAAAATTCCTTTTGCGATGTTTATATGGCAATCTTCGCCTGCGTGTGAACCGGAACATAGAGCAAGTTCTTCCGGTGTTAACTCAATTCCGTGGTCAATCAAAAGGGTTGCCTGTAAGGGTTTTGCACAGGAGCGGAGGTAATACGGGAACTCCGGTTTGAAATCCGGTTTGGAATATTGTACGAAAAGTCCTTCATGAAATTCATCAACTAAACCGTCTCTGATATAATTAACTTTCCACTTTCCACATTCAACGTTCAACTTAATTATTCTTCCTTGTGTTCTTTAATATAAGTTAAAATGGCATCCATTTTTTGTCTGAGAATTTCATTTTCTTCTTTAAGGCGGGTATTTTCAACACGGATATCGTAATTTTCTTTTTCTAACGAAATATTTGGCATTTCATCCGGATTAAGTGAGAAACGTTTTCCTGCTTCTTCTTTCATAAAGATAATACTCTTTACATCAATATCTCTGACAAAACCGAGTTGCACCATTAATTCCGCAATGAAAACGTGTTTTCCGGAGGCGTTTATTTCCTGTTGTTTATTCAAAACTTCGTCTAATTGTTCAATTGTCATTTTTCCGGCACGAATAAAATATTCACCCGTTCTGTACTTGCCTGCAATAAAACCTGCAATTGCGCTGACGAGATTAGGAACTTCTTTTGAGAAAAATCCGGAAGTTTTGCAGAAAGTGAAAGCCTTTGCGACTTCTTCCATTGTGAAATTGTTTTCAATCGCTATTTCAATGAGCGACATACCTTTGGCGCAGCAGTTCATGAAAGAATAAATACTTTCATCAAACTTGGATTCTTTCGTCAAGAGTTCGTTTTGTCCCATTTCCGAGAGAGCGGGTTTGTAAACGTGGAACAATTCACCCTCTTCAACATCAAGGAACTCATTACTTAAATAAGTATTTAAGTCATTTGACAGATTTAAGAATATTGTTTGTTTAATCCAAAGCGGAAATGCGAGCATTTTTTCCATATAATCAAAAAATACGCTTTTGCTCATAAAATAACCCTTCTTTTAAATGATGTCTTTACATAGATTATATCATAGAATATTATTAAGTTAACATTTGTAAAGGAATCTACAAAAATGGGCATGGACGGTTTATCAATAGCGAATACGGGCGTGATTCAGGAACAGACGTCTGCAGAGCGTGCTGCAAGAACCGAACAGGCAGTAAACAGCGAATCTGCAAATGCCGCGCAGCAGGTTCAAAGTACAAATGCGAACCCCCGTGTTAAAGAAAAAGAAGAAGGCGAACAGCAGCAAAGACAGCAAAATCCACAGAATCCCGCTCAGGAAGAGGTTTTTGAAGATGGTTTGGTAGAAAATAAAGAACCGGAAATCCCCGAGGAATATGATTTTGAAGATTTTGATAACCCAAATAAAGATTTTTATGTTAAATTAAATGTAAAAGATGATATAATAGAATTATATGACAGTACGTCAGACAGATTAATTGAAACAATATCCGGTTCGGAACTCGGAGAATTGGTGCAAAAACTCAATATGGCGTCAGGAATATTTGTAAACAAGAAGGTGTAGGCATGCCGCCGGTAAATCCATACAGTAAATATATAAAACAATATCAAGCGAGCAACGTTAATACGGCTACGCCGGAGAAACTTATGATATTGCTTTTTGATGCGGCAATACAGTTTTTGATAAAGGCAAAAAATGCTATTGATGAGCATGATTTCAAGGCTCGTTCCGAAAATATTGACGGCGCAAGAAAAATTATTCGCGAACTTATGAGAACAATTGATTTGGAAAACGGCAATGATGTTTCCAAGATGTTGTTTAAGTTGTATAACAGAATGGCTATGGATTTGATTAAAGCAAATGTTCAGCGCAATACGGAAAAAATTAACAGCGTGATTGAAGATTTAACCAATATTCGCTGGGGTTTCCAAAAGGCAATCGAAATTCAGAGCGGTGTATCAACGCTTGACGACGTTCTGAAGGAGCAATCGGTAACTCAGGAAGAAGGTACGCAATCGGCAGAAATCGGCGGAGAGGAAGAAAATGCAGGATGATAACCAGTATGAATTGCTGATAATGCAGTACAATCAATTGAAAAACGGGGCTATGGATATCGCTGAGTTGATAGAAAACGAGGATTATGATACGGCAATAACCATGATTAAGTCTCGTGAGAAGGTTTTGCTGAACTGCAAATGCATGCGCAGGTATCTTGAATTGAATCCGACTCAGCAGAAGGAAGTTGACAGTCTTGTTGATGAAATAAGAGAACTTGAATTGAAGAATATTAAGAAACTTGAGAAAAATATGGATGCGGTTCAGTCAGAACTCACATTCTCTCAAAAATCACAGAAAATTCAAAATGCTTATGAGAAGAACGAAAGCGCTCAGGGAAGTATCGTTAACGTAGAAGAATAATACACAAGCAAAATCGGAATATAAAAGCAAAGTTTTGTTTACAAAAAACACACAATTTATTTATGCAAAAAAGTAATTGTTGTATAATGTTTACCAAATAGTCGAAGGGAAAATAAATGCGCGAAAAATTTAATGATTACGTTCAATCTTTGGAAACGTATATAATGTTTAGAATTAAGGAGAGAGTGGCAAAACTTGCGCCGGAATTGAAAGCAAAGGGTCGTTCCCCGATTTCTCTTTCTATGGGCGCGCCGACTGCTGCGCCGCCAAAAAAGGTTGTTGATGCGCTCAAATCCGCTCTTGATGAAGACGGAGCGCACTTGTATTCCACACCAAAAGGTGAAAAGTTTTTCCGCGAAGCAATTGCAAAACGCATGAAAAAAAGATTTAATGTTGAACTTAATCCTGATGAAGAAATTTTTTCTCTGATTGGTTCAAAAGAAGGTATTGCAAACTTTATCAGACTTTTGATAAATCCTACAACGGTCGAAAAGGACAAAGATATTATTCTTGTTCCTGACCCGGGATATGCTTCATATAAAGAAATGGTGAAGGTTTCCGGCGGAATTTCTTATTCAGTTCCTTTGAAACCGGAAAACAACTATATGCCGAATATGGAGGAAGTTCTTGATCAGTTTGTAAAAGACGGTTTTAATCCTAAGAAAATTAAGGCTCTTTTGATTAACTATCCGAATAATCCTCTTGGGGCAACTGCTACGATTGAGTATTTTAAAAGTGTTGTAGAGTTTTGTAAAAAGCACGATATTTTGCTTGTTTCGGATGCTGCGTATACCGATATGTATTTTAAAGACGAACTCAAACCGCCGAGCATACTTGAGGTTGAAGGCGCAAAAGATATTGCGGTAGAATTTTTCTCAATGTCAAAACCTTATGCAATGACCGGCTGGAGACTGGGCTGGATATGCGGAAACGCTGAGGCTGTAAAGTTCTTTGGTAAACTCAAATCTACGATTGATTCCGGCATATTTAAAGCTCTTCAGAAAGCATCCGCAGAAATTCTTCTCTCTGAAGAAGGGGATGAATATATAGAAAAATCAAATAAGGTGTTTAAGCGAAATCAGGAAATTTTTGTAAAGGGATTGAAGGAAGAACTCGGCTGGTGCGATTTTAATGTACCTGATGCAACTTTCTATCTTTGGGTTCCTATTCCGCCGAGATACAAAACTGCGGTAGAATTTACGGATGATTTGCTCACAAAATCCGGTATAGTTGCAGTTCCGGGGGATGCGTTCGGAGATTATGGCGAAGGGTATATTCGTGTTTCTATTGTCTGCCCGGAAGAGCAGATAAGAGAAGTTATAAAAAGAATGAAGACTGACGGATTTACTTTTCAATAAGTAGCAAAAAATATTTTTTCGCGTTTTAGTATTGGTAAGTTTATTAAAAACGGAGTTTAACTATGCAAGTAAGCAGAATAAGTGTGTCGCAAAATCAGAAATATAACAAGCAAAATAACGCAAGTTTCAAATCGACTTTTCCGGTGGCGTATTGGGTAAAAGATAAAGGCAAATGGGCGCCCGTAACAAGTCTTGAAACGGTCAAGGAATTGCAGAGGAAATTGGTTACAATTTTGAACCACGAACTGTCATCTTTGAAGAAAAATAAATCAATGCAAGTCGGGGAACAGACTCTGCGCACGCATATTTCGAGCAAAGATGTAGATTACCGCTTGGCAACGGAAAATCCCAAGTTTGAGATTGACAAAAAAACACAAAAACTCAGAAGAATTACTCCTGTTCGTTCTTTCTTGAACAGGGTAGAGCAAACAACTGGCAATTATGACCCGATATCGTATCTTATCACGGGATATGCACATATAGCGGAGTTTAACCAAAAATATGCAAAGCAAATAGGCAGAGATAAAGGCTATGCAAAAGATATGATTGGAATAGCGAGGTCAGCAGCATCAGATGAAGCAGTAAAATTTTATAACCAAAACGGTATGGGTTTTGTGGAAGATCCTGATAATATATTGAGAGATGCGAGAACGCGGATGCCGCAGGTTTTGCATGTGGCTTTTGAAATACCAAGAGATATGTATGGTAATGTAATTAAGGATAAAAACGGAAAAATAAAATATATATTTGATTATGGCAAATTTAAAGATGCCTATGGTCCTGATTGTCCGTTTGAAAAATTGAAGAAATAAGTTTGACAATAGAAATTGAGCATGTACTATAAGATATATAAGCGGGGGTAAATAGACCTTCCAAGTTGGGTAAGTCTGTTTCAAACCGTAAGTCATGCGGGGGTAATTCAGTGGTAGAATGCCTCCTTGCCAAGGAGGATGTCGCGAGTTCGAGCCTCGTCTCCCGCTCCATAAAGAGCCGATAGG
>JAFXYU010000305.1 GCA_017541565.1 bacterium
GTCAGCAATTCAAATGCTTCCTCGTAACTTTCGCACGATTCAAACAGTTTTATTAAAGGTGAGAGCATACTTTGAGCCTGTTTATTTAGATCACCTTCAGTTATGAATTTAAATAATTCTTCAATTTGTGTCTGTCCGGGAACAAGTTTTTCTTCCTCTTCCTTAAACTCTTTAAAGTTTGGATTTATAGGAATAACATCTTCCCTAATATCAAAATCCTCCTCTTCAAGACCGTAGTTTTTAATAAAATACTCTTTTGTGAATTTAACTCCTGTGTCAGAAAGGATTTTATCTCTCTGTGCCAAAGTCAAATCAACATCTTCAGGTGCAAACATTTCAAAAACAGGAACATCGGCATTTGCAAAATTGATTTCATATATCCATTGAATCAATTGATTTATTACACCTTCAACCAGTTTTTTATCGGAGTCTATTATATCTTGACGTACTTGCATATGCGTATTTGCCGCCGCATAACTTCCCGATGTTCCGATTTCTGTAGTTAATGTTTGACCGAGAATTGCTTTAGAAATCTCCGTATTCATTTTATCGATTAATTTTTCATAGATTTCAGCAGATGATGATTTGCTTGCTTCCTGAATTTCAATAGATGAATCGTCAGGAATAACCGCAATGGCATCTTGAACCATATCTTCAAGCATATCGGCAAGTGAGTTTGTTTCCTCTTTAGTTGAACCTCTTGGGTGTTTCCCGATTAAATGTGGCATTCCGTATTTTTCAGTAAATACAACCCAAAATTTAAGACCACCTTTTTTAAAGGTTACATTCCAAAAGACACGAGAAAGGGTACGATCCCCATACGGGTTGTTATATGTTGGATTATTTTGTGCAAGCAAAAACTTTTTATTTGGAACAACCTCGCCATAATAATTCTCCTTGGTTCTGAATTTTAGATTATTATCATCATCAAAGCAGAACCATTCAGGAGGTTTCGCAACGACTTTTTCAGGCATTATATGACCTGATTTATCTTTTTTCCATATAATTTCAAGAGGCTGAAAACCGAACTGCGTAGCATCTAAAATATCAGATATTAGTTTTTGAATATCTAATTTTTTTAATAGATTTTCCAAATCCTCTGCGTTTTGATCTTTATCAAGACCTCTATTTATTTCCCAATCCAAAGATAAAACACCGGCTTTGCGTGATTGAGTGCAAGCAAACACATGAGGATCACAAAGTAATTCTTTATAAATCCTTATATCTTTACCCTGCTTTTTTAAGACAATATCAGGATCGGGGAGGATATTTGCCAAAGAATAAAAATTCAATGCACGTTTGCGAGTGGCAATTTCCTCCGTAATCCCTTTTTTTATACCTTTTTGTTTAAGTACGGAATCTTCCACTATGCACCTATATTCTTTTTGAACTTGCTTAATACATCAATCATTGCTACTTTGTAGATATTTTGCAGAACATCTATTTCAAAGACTTCCTGTTTATCAACGATTAATTTTGCATAGGTAACAGACATAGTTGTTTCATATTCGGCATTTTCTTGAGGTTTAATATTACCAAGCGGAAATTCCTTAAAAGTTCCGATAATAAAAGCTGTTGCAGGGACTTCGGATATTCTTCCTGTTCCGTTATAAGTTTCTAATGATGCTCGAACCTGAATCATTACTGATGTAAAAGGATTTGAACAAGTCCTTAAAACATTGGGGTATAATGCGTTCCACTTAATTTTGCATTCCATCTTATCGATGCCGGCAAAAAATTCAGCAGAACCAACCATACCGAGAGCTTTGTGTTCTGCCATTTTGTGTTTGATTTGCGGAAGTTGAACTTCTTCGGCACGACCAAGTAAATTTACACCATTTAAATACACGTTGGCATTTGTAAGTTTGTTAATCTCAATCTTCGACATAATATTTCCTTTGGGTTAAGTAGTTAGCGTTTGAATAAACCACACTTTGTGATTTCAATTTCGGAATAATGTAAAATTACATATTCTTTGCTGATGGCTTGTATCAGAGGGCATTTATAGACGTTTTTGCATAAGAAACAACTGTCGTTTTCGTCTGTGTGAACTTCTAATTCCTCTTCGTCATTTACAATTGCATACATTAAGAAGCTCCTAACGATTTCAACAATTCGATATCAATAAACGATTCAAAGGTTATGCGTTCGGCAGGAGTCGGAGGCATGAATTCAATATCAAAAAGCAGATGACCGTTAGCGAGTTCTGTTGTCGGGTTTTTATCTTGGTTAAAGGTACATTTGCCATCAATCAATGCACCTCTACCGATTAAGGTTCTTATAAACTGGTTTACAGTTTCGCAAATAGAATCAATTAAACCGTTGTCTATTGGGTAATCAATGAATTGCAACATCGAATATTCAACAGATTCGTGCAGGATGTCAGCGGTTCTTCGTACATTTATGAAATTAGTCGGGAATGTTGACGATGGAAATGCCGCCGATCTGTTTCCCCAAGTTCTGAATCCCGTACCAAAAGAATTAAATACGGTTACAATTCCGGCTTCGTTTAAAGTATTAACTTCAGAAGTAGGATCATTAATCATTGAAGTCAGTTGTTTTTCAACACCGACAATTCCCTGAATTTCCGTATTAGATGGTGACCAATGATAACCTTTCTCAATATCTTTTGCGGCAATAACTCCTGCGAGCCTTTGAGAATAAGGTTGCAGTTTGATTGTCTCTGTTTCAGTATCATAAACTTTTACATGAGGATAGCAAAGAATAATACGCTCTGAAGATGTATTAAAGTTAATAGTCCCCTGCGTTCCTCTTCCTGCTATTGCCTCTTGAACCGTTGTTCCGACAGGAGCATCAACAATTCCAATTGCTCTGATTTTATTACAGATTACATTCATCTCTGAAACTATACTTGCGTTTTCGCAATATGTCGGAGCAATTATAGTCTTTGGATAATATCCAAATAATGAATAACAATCTTCAAACGCTTTTAATCCTGTTCTTTTACCTGTTACAGTATCAATACTGCCGATGATGTCAGATAGTTGGACATCTTCTGTTGATTCATGGACTGTGGGATTAAACACATTTATTACAATCGCAATTCCGGCACCCTGATCAAATATTGCATCGAGTGCATCAGGAATTGTATAACCTGATTTTGATTTACCGAAATATTTTATGGCATCAGTTTCATTGAGAATCAAGACAGGTTCATTTATTGTTTGATATTCAGGTTCAACATCCTCAATCGGAGCAGTTCCGATTATACCAATAATCGCAGTTTTTACGGTTTGAATGGTTCTTGCACCTTTGGTGATTTCAATTGTCTCTACACCATGTAGAAAACTTGCAGGCATATTTTATCCTCCTTATGGGGTTATAGTTCTTGTATGTTTTGAGTCTTTAGTGTGAAATTAATTCCGTACTGCCAAATTCCTTTGTTTTCCGAAATAAAATAATCTTTTATGGGGATTAGAGATGTACATTCATCTATTTGGAAACCGCTTAAAACGGCTTTAACATTATCGAGGTATTCATAAGCTCCGTTATTGTTTCGGAGGTTTCTTGTAACGATAGTTATTGAGAATTCTTTTTGATTTACTTGAGTTACAAATCCGAGAGCCTGTGTTGTGGTGTAATTGCTTCCCTGATAATGAACA
>JAFXYU010000306.1 GCA_017541565.1 bacterium
CAACAAATTTTGTTATTACGCTGGATACTATAACCAAATCGCTGACATAAAAAGTAACAAGCATTGTTGGTACTAACAATAAGTGAACAAAATGCCATTTTTTTGTCCATTGAATAAAATTGTAAATTTTTTCTATGAATCTTCTAAACACACAGATATTTTATATAAATAAATTTATCTTGTCAAACCGATGAATACTGTGTTAGAATCTATCTGTATTACATCTGCATAAAAAATAAAAAAGAGGTACTATATTGAATAATATAGAGATATTTAAAAAAGAACACAAATTCTTATATTCAGCAATATTAGTTTCTTTTATGTTAGCGTTACCTCCATTTGCAGTTTTTCTCACGGTAGAAGAGTTACGGCTTGAAAGTTTTATATTTCTGCTTCCTTCAATATTTGTAATATTTATTGCTTGGATTGCAAACAAAACAAGTGCAAAACATCCTAAAGCCACTAAAATTTTGTCATTTGTTTTCAATATTTTTATCTTAATTTTTGTTCAAATAATAATTTCGCTGTGTATTTTTCTTTTAAGTCTGGTATGGGGAACGTCAGGAAATTTTGAAAATGTCAAGGATTATAAAAAAGCCTTGAGAAAAATAGATTGGCAAGAAAAAATTGCTCATTTTCCAAAAGAAATTCCGGCAGATGCTAAGAATGTGCAATTGTACCAAGATTATGGCAGTTGGTTTGGAAGTGAAGGTATAACTTTAAAATTTGCTATTGACAGGGAATATATTCAAAATGAACTTAATAAGTATAAATATGTAAAAATAGTTGATTATAATTATGACGTGTCGCCTAGTCTTTATATATATGATGATAACGGGCGTATAAAAACCATTGGTTGTAAGGCTTATATTATTAATGACAGAGAACATGAAAAACTTGAAGGACATTATTTCCCTTATGCATACGGATTTTGTGTAAATGAAAAACAAAATGAAATAATTTATTTTTACTCAGATCCGGATTAGTTATTATTAAATATTTTTAAATGCTTTGTTATTTTTTAGTTCTTCGTATTTTTTAATATCAAGATAGATACATTAAAATATATAAAACTATATTTTTAATCTTGCTTGGCAAGATGTTCTTGCATCAGTTTTTTCTTTTTTGCCATAAGAGCATCAATATCTGTACCTATATAATTTACCCTGTTTGTTAACCTGTTTTGTGCTTCTTTGCTTGTGACAAACATTGTTTTTACCTTTTGCAGGTTATAAATTTCAGCCAGCAAATTGCCAATTTCTTTATCTATTTTTTCAATTTCAGCCTCAAGTTCAGGTGTTTTTTCAAGGATTTTGCCTTTGTAAAGCGACTTTCTGACCAGAGTTTTGCCGCCTACAACAATTTTGTCAGGAATAGTTGGGGATATTTTGGGCGTTCTCATATATTCTCCTTTTGTCATTCTAAAACATGTAAAAAATAATTTTGCTATTTTATAGGAGGACTATTAATGATTAATGTTTGGATACCCTATGATAAAGAATTCTATAAATACTTTCATGAGTGTAAAGCCTTGTATGAAAGCGTTCAGGATAAAATCGGTGATGAAAATACGTTTGATTTCATCTGTGAAAATACTTTTTTTTATTTGTTTGAAAAAGAAGGAAATTTAATCGGCGCAATTTATTTTTTTATTAGAAATGACGGCAGGATGTACCTCAATGCTTTTTCTAAAAGAAAGACACATCTTTTAAATATAGAATGTTTGAAAAAATCTTTAACTTGGTTTCAGGGTGATATCTACGCAGAGGCGCAAAATCGCGCCTCTGCGTTTTGTTTACTAAAATGCGGGTTCAAAAGGGTTGAGGGGTGTTTGTTTGTTAAAAAATATTGGCTTTGCTTATTGTAAAAATTTTTTCGTAAAGCATTTTAATAAAATTCATAAATCTATTTTAACACTTGTGTTTAATAGATTCAATTTGTGTTACATAACCGAGGTACAGCCTCAGAAAGGAAACGATTATGTCTTTTGAATACATTATTGACAAAGATAATTCAACAAAAAAATTAAACGAAGAAACGGAAGGAAAATTGATTAAAAAAATTTCTTCCGAGTTTGCGGAACTAAACAGAGAACGTTCAAAAAATCTTGATATGGCATCAAAACTCGCAAACGAAATATTTTTCAAAAACGAGGCACTGCCTTCAGGTGACAAAAACCAAAGGTGGAAATCCAAAATCAAAATGTGTAAAACTTTCATGTTTTATCAAACGCTTAAAGCATTCATTTGGCGAAATACCTACGCAAATGTAAACAGCATGTTTGATGTTTCCGGAGAAAATCACGATTCAGATAATGCAAGCAACAAGCAAAAGGCGATGCTTGTCGATATTATGGAAAAAATGGATTACCAAAAAACGTGTGACCAGATTATTGACAATGCGCTTTTGTATGGCGAACTTATTTCGTTTACTTCGTGGAAAACACGTTATGAAGAATATCGCCGTCCGATTGATTTTTTCGCAAACTTGTTTTCTCATGATGCTTTTAAACTCCCGAGAATAATAGAAGCAATAAAAACAGGTAAAAACTATTGGGTTGATGAACGCAAAATCTATGATAATCCATATATTTACCCTGTTAATCCCGCAGATTTGGTTTTTGACCCGAATCAGTCAGACAACTGGGATTCCTGTCCTAAGATTTATCGCACATATAAAACAGCCGGAGATATTATAAATAACGAACTCTATACAATTAGCGAGGACGCAAAGGAGTACATCAACGCAATAGTTGATGAAAATTCATCGAGAAACGGACTTAAAGCAGAAGAAGATGTAGTAAAAGGTTCAACGATTGAAGTTCTTGAGCATTGGGGTGATTTGAAACTCTCTGACGGAACTCTTTTGAAAAACTGGCATGCCGTTGTTGTTGCAAGAAAATTTCTCGTGCTTTTTCACAAAAACGATGCGTTGATTAATCCGTTTTCGTACGGTGCTTTTATCAAGGACCCCGTGATAAAACGCGGAATAAGTCCTTTATATTCGGTTCTTTCGCTCGCTAAAGTACAGGAAGAACTTTTGAACAGGACATGTAACCTCCAAACACTTACAGAAAATCCGCCGCTGCTTGCACCTGAGGGATTCTTTGATGAAGACGAAATTCAACTTTATCCCGGAAAAATTATTGAATACGGCGATAATCTTACTCCGACCGCTGCTTTTAAACAACTTACCTTTAATTCGAATGTGTTTTTGCAGGATATTACTTTTCTTAATGATCTGATGTCAGAAGTTTCCGGCATATTTCCGAATATGGTGGGTGCGGTTGAACTCAGCGGAGCAAAAACGGCAACTGAGATTAACACAAAGACACAGGGGCAAATGACACGATTGGCGATGATTGTGGATATAATTAATCAGGATTTGATAATTCCGAATGTGGAAAAAGTTGCAAAACTCTGTGCCGATTTTAAAAGCGGCATTGAAACGATTTTTGTTAACCACGAAAACAAACCGGAATATATTGAGATTGATGATGTTGTAAGACAGGGAGATTATAAATATACATATTCCGACTCGTCTGCAACTGCTGAAAAATCTCAGCAGGCAGACCTTGTTGTGACAGCAGTAGAGAAGTTTGCCCAACTGATACCGCTTAATATTCAGGAAATCTTCATTTGGTATTTTGAGCAAAAAGGTGTAGATAATCCGGAACGTTTTTTAGGTGCAGAGGTAAACGAGTCTGGAGTGGTAAATGAAGATACAGCGGAAAACGAAGGAGCAGGAGCAAATAAAGATTTAGACCAAACTCTTCAGTCGGAGCAACAGCCTGAAGCAATTCCGGAGGAGCAAGAATCTCAAACTCCTGCTCAAAATATTGATGTTAATGCATTAGTTTTACTATTGAGTTTGTTACAGCGCTTGAATAATACAAAAAATGACGATACAAACTCCGTGGATTTTATCAAAGTTATAGAAAATATCTTAGAAAAGGAGAAAAACAATGAAATACAAAAATTACATAAATAATCATACGAAAGACAATCGCATATATTCAAGCAAAGAAATCGCGGACATGAGTGTCCGCGAAGTTTTTAAGAAAAAAGATGCGATAATGTCGCAGCATTCTCAAATCGGTATTTCGAGCGAGAAGGAATTACAGGCAAGCGATAATGTAGTGTATGTTAAAGCCTATACTCGTGAAGACGGAACGGAAGTAAAAACGCATTGGCGCAGTTTGCCTGACGGAATAGAAAGCAATAATTTGAGTTTTCGCTCTCCGCAAAGTTCCGGCACCCCGACCGGCGGAGCAAGTGAGGTAGATGTCAATTCAGCCTATAAAGATTATACAACAGGCGAACCGATTGTAGATGTTAGTACACCTGAAAAAGTCCAAAAACTGATGTATCCTGACGAAATCGCAGGCGTAAAAAGGGGTAAAGAAATGACACTGGAACAAGCCAGTGGGAAAAGTGTTAATCCGAACTATGGAAGTGGTGACGAACGTTTTGAAAAAGTTTGTCAGAGTTCAGTTGCTTGTTGGGAGGCGCGAATCCGGGGCTATGATTTAGAGGTGTTGCCATATAATGAAGTTAGTGCTGAATTGGCATCCAATCCTTGGGATGTTTTTGTTGACCCAAAAACAGGAAAGAGCAGTGTTCCCACATTGCATTCCGGTTATACACAAGAAGAATGTGCAGAAATATTGAATGAACATATTAAACCCGGCGAGCGCTATATGGTAGTATATTCACCTAATGAATCTTCAAGAGAGACTCATGCTGTTTGTTCTTATAAAACAGATAATGGAGATTTGCATATCTATGATGCCATGACGGGTGAAGAATATAAACCGGAGGAATTTGTTAAAAAAATTAAACCAAGTACTGTGTTTAATAGTCAGTATTATCCAATGTTCTCCGTTCGGATTGATGATAAAATCCTTGATAATAAGATAATGCAAAAAATTACTAAACCAAAAACTAGTACATAATAAAGTGTATAAAAAACCACTCTTTTATTGGATGAGTACCTTTAAATTTGCACAAAGGTTTGCAATTCATTATGATACTTAAACTTTCACTCACATTTGCAAATCTAACGTGACTCTTTTTTGCTAAGATAATACATTCAAAACTTCTTGATTTTTTTTTAAAATCAGCACAATAGATATCATACTCTTTGTTGTACCTCTGCTTTTTTTTTGATTCATACCAAGGTTTAACATTTGTACAGTGATGTCTATTTGCAAATTTTATAACATAATCAGGAATTTGATATGTAGTTTCTTCTGATAAAGTTGGTGCTGTCAGTACACAAAAAAACCATACAACCAGAAAAAGGTATTTTACCTTTTTCTGATTGTATAAAAGTTCAATTTTAAGTTGTGAAGTTATTTTTAAAAAATTGTCAAAAAAACAAAGTATAACTTTTTGTGAAAATTGTTTAATCATGTCGAAGGCAGTTTTTCTATTATATGATAAAATAAGAAAATATATTGATATTATACGATTAAAAATATACAAATCAAGCATATTTTGGAAAAAATATTAAAATAGTTTGCAATTTATTCTATTAAACTTGCAGAAAATCTTCATTTGGTACTTTCATTTTTTTATTTTTACATACACAATTGTCTCTAATCCAAAATTTTATATATGCTTTCTTGCTTTCTTCTGCTTCAAGTTATATGTTTTTATTTTTGTTTTGGAAAATAGAGGATACATATTTGTCTATATGATTGAAATTATATATTTATTTATTGTCATTAATACTATAAATTATTTAGTTTTAAAATTACGTGAGAAAAACCTTTAAAAGATGGCTGGAGGGAAATATAATAACCGCGTGATTAATAGCAAAAAATATTTTTTCGGGGTTTAATTCTAGTATGAGGACAGAAAAAGTATCTTTTAAATCGAGGATAAATTTTGTAACATACAAAGATTTTAACAAATTCCGACGCGGAAAATGCGTCGATTTTCGTGATGCAAAAACGCAGATTATTAAAGCAGAGGAGTTTTTTCTTTCCAATGTTGAATCCGATATATCAGGCGGTCTTATTGATACAAAAAACAGAACGGCTATCGGGTTTAGTTTTGATGGCGGAATTACAGACAATGCTCAGGTGAGAAAATTTTTGAAAAAACTTTTTCGTCTGATACCGAACGCAGATAGGGGTTTAATAATTGGAGCCAAAGATTGGAAAGTTTCGTCATCTTCTGAAAACTTTGACATGATTTCCGGAAAAATAAGAAAGAAAATCCCAAATGTTTCAATGTTTCGTGAGCATATTTTCCACGAGTCGGAATCCAATGTTCACTACGATTTATATAATGACGAATGGACAATAAGTACAAAATATAAGCCACTGAAACAGGAAAATTTTATTGATGTCACATCCGGTGACGAAATAAAAATGGCATTCAGGCATGCAAAGGTTGCGGAAGGCGACACCCTGTTTATTGACGGTTTTCGTGCAGATTCAAGTCATTTTATATAAATTTTATAAAAATTACCCGATTTGGCATATTGAAAATGAGATTCTTTCGACATACGATAAAAACATAATATAAAAGCATTTTTATTTGATTTATTTAAAAATTTTTTTATACATTTATTTACACTAGAATATTTTGGCGAGGATATTTATAAATGAAAGTTGATAATAATTATAAACTTAATCACTCTGGGAGTGCGAATTTCACTGCACTTAAACTAAAAAATAACAAAAAATGGTCGCAGACAGTGCTGAATGATATGAAGAGAAACAAAGAGTTTCAAAAACTT
This sequence comes from bacterium, assembly GCA_017541565.1. Lineage (GTDB taxonomy): Bacteria > Cyanobacteriota > Vampirovibrionia > Gastranaerophilales > Gastranaerophilaceae > CAG-196. The sequence goes on from JAFXYU010000306.1 coordinate 6,751, forward strand.
GTTGATATATACGACAAAAAAGGACTGGATGTAGTTGCAGAATATGTCCCCATGAAAGGAAGTTATTCTGATGTGGTAATCTTGAAGGATTCTGAAAATAATATTTTGAGTTTGTCAAGTTCTGCTATCTTTAAATATGATTTATTCAATTCATCATATGCAATACGGGATTTCGATATGAAAAAGCACAAAAGACAGGATATCAAAACGAAAGACACCGGTTTCTTTAAAAGATTATTTGCCAATATAAAAAAATGTTTAGGTATTTAAAATATATATTTTACGGCTATTCTTCAACGGTTATAACAAAGTTTACATTTGTGTCGCAAGTTTTTATATCGACTTCTTTTCCCCTGAATAGAACGGAAATATAATTAAAAAACTGTGCTATGCGTTTTGACTTGTACTGTAAAAGTTCAAGTCCTTCAATTTTTAGGTAAGAATTAAGAGTGACATTTTCTCCTTCAACGGTTTTGGTTTTGAACTTTTTGATATAGATTGCCGCATTATCAAAACACCAGCCATTTTCGTCTATATAATCAATTTCGCCAAAGACCGGAGTGTTTGCTTTAATATATAATTTTTCGTTTTTGTATACATCATAAGCAGATTTGAATTCAATAATATCACCGTATTCAAGTTCATCGTGAGTTGTTGAGATTTTTCCTGTCGGAACGAGTTTTATCGAAAAAGTTTTGGAATTATCGTTGTTGTAATCTATAAGGAAAGTTTGTTTCCCTTCCCGTAGAATAACTTCGCTTCCGCGAATCCATATACACGCACTTCCGTTAAAGTAGTTTACATATTCTTGATAGTTTTTGTGATTTGAAGGTATTACGGTGACTTTGCCCGCAATGGGTTCCCCAGAGGAATTCGTAAAATTGCCGAATTCGACCTGTGCTTCTTTTCCGGTTGAACCGTTCGGGCGATAGTATACGACTTCTCCTTTATAGATTTCTCCGGTTTTAACATCTTTAAAATTGTATATATTTCCGACGGCAAAGTTTTTGGTCGTTGTCGATATCTTTTGGGCAGGCGTAATTTCGATGGGCGCTGCCGAAACAACACCGACAAAAAGTAATACTGTTGAAAGTATGAGTTTTCGATACATTTACTTTTTTTATTTACTCCTTCGCTACAGTGATTTATTTTTCTTTTCCTGTTTTTGGCGGAATGAACTTAATTCTTTGTCATTTTCTTTTACAAAATCAACAAACGCAGCATCTTTTGCCATAGCGGAATTTAGATAAGCCGGATATCTTTTATAAATGTACTCATACATTTTGATTAACCTTTTTGAACCTTTCGGGTGAGTGTAAGTGAAGCCCCAATCCCAAAGCGGTTCGCCAAAAATTTTGTTTCCTATAATTATGCCGGCAATCGGATTGTAGCCGGATTTTACCATATAATCCAATGCTCTAAGGTCGGATTTGTATTCGTATTTTTTATTGTTGAATGACATAGAGATGAGTTTTGCCGCACCTCCGTATGCTTCTTGTGCGTGAGCAAGTTCGTGTCCCACAACAAAAGCGAGTTCATCATCGTTTGTTATATATGGCAGCATACCGATATTTATCAGAATGTCTTTTGTATAAGTGTTGGTTGCTGCATTCGGAACTCTCCAGTTGCGTTCGACAAACACAGGGGCGCGTTTGAGTCCGTTATCATGAATTAGTTTTCTGGCAACGGTTTGTACTTTTTGAACTTCGACATTCGTTTTTGACCAGTAATTTTCCGGCGTGACGTTAGTTTCATAGAGTAAAATTTCCGCATTTGCGGCATTGATACCCACCAAAAAAGCGAGCAAAACTAAAAATTTTTTCATATATAATCCTCCTAGCAATATTCGTGATTATAATTTACTTTTATACAATTTGTCAAGAATATAGCCGTAAAAATATACCGGAGGTTTTTTATTGTTTATAATCCTTTGTAATAAAATCTGCAACTTATACCGATAACGCGTTCCTCCGATTTTTTGTAATTCCAGTTTCCGTAAAAACCTATTTTGAGGTCGTTATCAGGCATGATATTTCTTTTGTGGTAGTCAAGACTTGCTGCCGCATTATATTTGTCGGCAGAAATGCCGGCACTCCAATTATTTAGTTTATCCGTGTACCCAAAAGCAGCGCCATTATTGCTTCCTTTTTTGAATACTTCTGCGCTCGCATCGAAAGCCGGTGTGTTCACGGAATATTTGAGTCTTGTTTTTCCGTTTTGTATGTTGTGTCCAAATACCACTTCTTTTCTCGTTTTGCTGTTTTGATTAAACTTGCACCTGTATTCTGCTTTTTCACCGATTAAAATATCGTGTTTTATATTTCCTTTATCAAGTCGTGAGCAAACGTTCCAATCTTCTATACCAATAGAAACATCATCCAGTGCTTCTTTCATTTTGTGTATAAAAGGTTTGCTGTTTTCACCCGTTACGTTATATAGCGGTGTTGCTTCTTTGGGAGAAATGAATGCGCTTTGTGCAATGCTTTGAGCCATTACGTTATTCGGGTTTCCGACTTTAGGGTTTTTATGCAATATGTTATCAAGAAGTTCCTGTCCGCGTTTTTCCCAGTCTTTGCCGAACTTTTGCCAGAAAGGATGTTTTTCCAGCAAATGCTCGACATCAGCGTCGTCTGCGGCTTTTATAAACGTGTTCCATGCTTCTTTATCGGGCATACTTCTCTCCTTGTATATATAAAGTATATATTAAATAAAAAATTGCCTTTTTGTTACAAAGTTTTACACAAAATTTCTGTCAAAAATTACACCCGCGCTGATGGAACAAAAGTTAGGGGCTATTACAGAAGACGGGTAACATATTAGTCTGGTGTTACGATAAAAAATCAGAAGAAAAATCTCTCTCTTTTTGTGTTAGTATCAATCTATGAATAGATTTGTATTAAACATTTTTGGAAATGTAATAAAGTTTTCTGTAATAGTGTATATTGGTTATATTTTGTTAAGTACGGTATTTGTTTTTTTCTTTTCCGGTATCAACAAGACAATTAAAAACCCTGCACAATACGAAAAAGCATATACAACGGTAAGATTTAAGGAAAAAATTACACATTTTCCGAGTACAATTCCTGAAAATGCCAAGAATGTAAAAATGTATTTTTACACATCAGGTAGCAATAACGAGGTCTTTTTGCTTGAGTTTAATACAGATAAGAAATATATAGAGCAAGAATTACGAAAAAATAAATTTATTAATTTTAATTCTTCAGATAATCAAAAAATTTATCATTTCTATAAAGGAAATGGTATCAAACCTGACGGATACAAATTTTATGTCATAGATGATGAAGAAAACAGAATTTATGCAAAACAATACTTTCCTTATTTCAGCGGTATAGGTGTTAATGAGGACAAGGATAAAATTTTGTACTATTTCTTTTATCCGTCAGATTAATTAAAAATATCAAATAATAATAACACACATAACACTATGTTTATGTGTGTTGTTTTCTATACTCAAAAATATAAAGGAGATAAATATGACATTTAAAAGATTTGAAATTAACAAGAAAACGTTTAGTGATGATGTTTTAAGGCAAACGTACAAATACCAAAAAATCTATGGTTTTGATATGAGTGGCGGAAAGCATGGAACACATAATAATGAAGCGGATGCATTTAAACATACATTTATGCAAGCCTATGCTTCATTAAGTTGGTTACGTCTTGGTGCAAAGGTAATTGGTGATTATCATGAATTTGTTGAAGGAAAAAATGATCCTGAAAAGGAACGCAATATGGATTTGTGGAACAATTCTATAGGACGAGAAATCGCTGATGATATAAGAAAAGAATATGGAGTATTAAAAGTACAGTTTATGCCGATAGATAAACTGTGCGAAATGGCGGCTGAACGTACAATTAACAAGATGAAAAACGGAGAATTAATAACTAATCCTAATGATAAGCGAAATTATAAAAATATGATGTATGACAGACTTCAAGATAAAGATCGCTTGTTTTATTAAGGAGAGTATTGGTTTGATATGGATGATGATGAACGTTTGAGGTATTCAGCCCATTATACGAATTACAAAAATCAGCATCAGAAGGGCATGCCTTCCAAGGCGGAATTGCAGGCAAGAGTGTTTGTTGGTGATTTGATTTATGTCAACAATTACACCCGCGCTGACGGAACAAAAGTTAACGGGTATTACCGAAGAAGGGTAAAATATTAATTTTGATTTAAAAATCCAATCCATGTGCAAAATAAGCAACAAATAAAAAAATAATCACATAATTAATTATAACAAGGAAGAATACGGAAAAATTTACTGTTGTTATAGTTTTTTGGACTTTTGAATTTATACGTTTATCTTTTTTTTCTGATAGCAAATAGTACATCAAAATTATTATGCAGGTCGGTATTGCAAATTTGTAATAAACACTGGCTCTGTACATAAATTCAATTAGTAATTGACCAACATAAGCAATATTTGACAAGAAATATATTATAAAACCTATGTTTGCAAAAAACATAAAATAATTGAAAATATCAAGACTTATATATTCATTTGTACGAAATAGTTTCATATAAAAAATTATAGTTATTAAAATAGGAGAAATCAATAATGAAAAAAAATTATATTGAAAATTTAAGAGAAGAATTAAACAGGGTAACTTTGGAATATACTTACAAATATCAAAAAATCTATGATTTTGAAATGGGAACCGGAAAAGAGGCAACACATAATAATGATGCGGATGCGTTTAAGCACGCTTTTATGCAAGCGTATTTAATGATGGCAAATCCAAAAAATTTTGCCAAAATTATTGGTGATTATCACGAATACATAGAAGGTTGGAATTATGATAAACGTGAAAATAACATGGATTTGTGGAATAACGCAATAGGACGTGAAGTAGTTCATAATATAAAATCTATATTAGGGCGTGACTATGAAAAATATTCAACGAAAGAGCTTCTTGATATGGCTGCAAATCAAATTTGCCAAAAGATGCAAAAAGGAGAATTAATAACAAATCCTTTTAAAGATAAACGTCAGTATAAAAACATGGAAAAAGAACGTTTGAAAGACAGTGACCGCGTATTTTATGAGGGAGAGTATTGGGATGATATGGACGATGATGAAAGATTAAGATATTCAAATCATTACGCAAATTATAAAACACGAATTCAAGGAAAATTCCCGTCTAAAGCGAAATTGCAGGCAAGAGCGCTTGCTGGTGATTTGATTTATGTCAACAATTATACCCGCGCTGACGGAACAAAAGTTAGGGGCTATTACAGAAGACGGGTAACATATTAAAAAGATTGAGATTTCCGGTAATGTGCCGGATTTTTTATTAATAAGAAAGGAAAAAATTATGGAAGAAAATCAACAAACAAATTTAGCAGCAGAGCCGGAAAAATTTTCCGACAACTCTTGCGGTGTGGAAAAAACCAATCCGGAATCTGTTTCGGATGATGGCGGAAAATCCGCGCCCGATACCGGCGCAGACCCGTCAAAACTTATCTTGGGAAAGTTTAAATCTCAGGAGGATTTAATCAATGCGTATCAGCAACTGGAAAAACTTCAGGGTTCACAATCTTCGGAGTTGGGTAATCTCAGGCAGAATGCGGTTTGGATGTCAAACATTCAGGAGGCTTGGAAACAGAGGGATGAACTTATGAATTGTGCGAAGGAATTGCAAAGTGCCGCCCAAAAATACAATACACCCGAGTACTTTCAGGATCCGTCGTTTAAGGCTATGTATAAAGAGGCATATCTTGCGCTGGGGAAAAACCTTGATACCGACAGATTCGTGAATCTTCTTGAAGGATACGTTTCTTCCCGTTTGATGAAATATCAACAGGAAGAGTCTGCCAAAAACGAAACAAAAAGCGCAATTGGCGGTATGAAGTTTGACAAGAACAAAGTTGCCGAACTAAAACCGACAGGAAAACGTATTGATGAAATGACTGAAGATGAGATAAATGCGATTTTGGATAAGTATATTTAGACAGGTTTCGGATTGTGTTGGTTGTGTTTGCGGCGCGGGGCTTTAGCCCCGCGCCGCTCATATTACAAAATTAAGAAAGGAAAATTTTATGTCAGGAACAAAACAAATGATTGTAAACGCCTTCAATATGGCGTTTGACAGACACTTCTATAACGAAATGGTTATAGGTCAATTAGCACATACAGAGGCAAAAGGTGATGTTAATAAAGGTGACGAAGTTAATATCACAATGCCGAGTATTGTTTCTCTGTTTGATTATGACGGAGGCGACCTTCCGACTGCGGAGACTGCAACCGTTTCTATTTGCAAGGTCAAATTAGACAGAGGTAAAGCCTTCCACTTTGAACTTTCAGAGATGGAGGAGAAAATGCTTGGTGCTTGTACAAATCAAGAGGAAGCAACAGGAATTGCAAAAGATTATTGCGATGATGCGATTAAACAATTTGCCGCAACGGTCGATGCCGCTTATGCAAACTTGTATACAAGAGCGGGACACTACCTTGATGACAACGGTTCTGCGATTACTTTGAGCGCTCAGAATGCAAAGGATATTTTTGCATATATGCAGGCAAAATTCCAAAGAGGTGACGGAAAAGGTCATACAAACTGGATTGACGGAAATATGTTGTGTATAATTCCGCCTGAGTATCAGTTCTTCCTCGGCAAACTTGACGAACTTAAATACACACCTGAAGGCAAAAAAGAAATCCAAAAAGGATATATAGGTGAACTTTGCGGATGGCAGATTCTTGTATCCAATAATATCGCTCAGCCTCAGGACGGTGTATTTTATCCTTTGTTTGGGATTAAAGGTAAAACTCTTGCCGGAGGAATTTCTTCAAACCTTAATACAACTTTCTACACACCTGAAAAGAACTTTAATACTTGTTACAAAGGTTATGGTTTGTACGGAGTGGGCGCACCCAGAGCGGATTTCTTGGGAACGGTTAAGGTAAGCGCTCAATTGGCATTATCATAGTTTATCAGAATAAATTAAGAAAGGAAAAAATATGACAAGAGATATTATAGACGTACAATATCCTGTACTTGACCATACAGAATCGGTCGCAAATATAAAGATTACTGAAAAATCCGTTGTTGTTGCAAACGGAATTACAATCCGCGACGCATTTTCAAACAAGAATAACTCGCTCTTTATTGTGATTAATACTACAAAAAGCGGCGGTTCTCTTTTGACCGTGAAATCGGGAAATGCTTATCCGAATTCTATGCTCGGAGATTTGGTAATTGAATTACCGCAAGGGATTTCAGCAATCCAGATTCAGGATTTGGCACGTTTCCAAACGGCGGATGATTCAATCGATTTGGATTTTGGGACAGGCTTTACCGGAACAATTTATGCTGTTGCAAAATGGGCGGGTGTAAGACCTGTGGTTGAATAATCAATTATAAAGCGGGAGGGGGATTTTCCCTCCTCCGCTTTTGGTTAAAATTAACAATTTCTCCTCCAAAAAAATGACATCTTTACATGGATATTAAGATTATATAAGCAGTAGGGTAGACTTCAGTCTACCGATAATGCTGCTTATATTAATCATTAAAACCAATTATAAAAAAAACAGTACAAATAAAAAAAAGAATAGTATATAGACTAAACATAAGTATATTTAATTTTGTAATTATTGTTTGAATGTTCGATTGTTTTTTGTTGTTCAATTTTTTGTCAACAGTTATAAAATTTAACAATAATATAAATGCAAATAATAAAAAATAAGAAATATGTGCAAAAACTTTTAAAAATAAAAGTAAAATCGGCATATTTTCATACAGCAAACTATTTACAATCATGAAGATATTGTAAATATAGATGAAGAACATTACATAATTAAATATATTAAGTGAATTATGCTGGTTTGTGCGTAATTTCATAGGTAAATATTAGTATAAAAAAGGAGGTTTTACAATGGATATAAAGAATAGATTGCCAGCTTTAACAAAAGCAGGAGTAAGTGAAAAGGCTTTAAAACAAACGTATAAATATCAGAAAATTTATGGTTTTAATATGGGAACCGGAGAACACGGTACTCATAATAATGATGCGGATGCATTTAAACATGCATTTATGCAGGCGTATGCAACAATTTGTGTAAATCGTGCTTGGGCAAAATTTGGTGGTGATATTCATGAGTTTGTAGAAGGATTTGGCGATTCACTAGATGAACGGAATATGGACTTATGGAATAATTCTATAGGTCGTGAAGTTGCTCATGATTTAAAATCATTTTTAGGAAATAAGTACAATAGCTATTCAATTGATGAACTTTCAAATATGGCATCTGATATGATAGTGGATAAAATGCGTAATGGAGAACTTATTACTAATCCGGATGACAAACGCAATTTCAAAAATATGTTATATGACCGACTTCAAGACAAAGACAGAATTTTTTATGAAGGTGAATATTGGGATGCAATGGATGAGGATGAGCGCAAAAGATTCTCAGAACATTATGCAAATTATAAAAGTCGCGTAAAAGGGAAATTTCCAACAAAAGCCGAATTAATAACTAAAACGCTTATTGGAGATTATATATATGTCCATAATTATACGCGAGGGGATGGAACAAAAGTAAGCGGGTACTATCGCAGAAGAGTAATATATTAATTATCAGGCACCGGAACAATTTATGCTGTTGCAAAATGGGCGGGTGTTCGTCCGGTCGAAGCGTAAAAGTAATAGTTTGGGTGTAATCCAACAAAAACTTAATATCAGGGGAGATTTTCTCCTCTGATATTTTTACATATCAAGTCCCATAATTATATATAATGTTACCAAAATAAACAGAATGAATACTAATATTACAAAAAGAAAAATCGTTATAATTGTTATTGTTATTATTATTTGAATTTTAGAATTTTCAGTTAATATTTTCTTTTTTCTGAAAGAAAAAAGAAAATATAGTAATAGTATCAAACAAATTGGTATTACATATGTATAGTAATTCCCGATTAAAAATATTATTTCTGTTTTTTTAAAATTTTCGTATTCTTGTATAACATTATATGCATAAATAGGAAAACCAATACTTGAAAACAAAATAAAATAATTGAAAAGGTTCAATGAGATATACTTATTAGATGTGTATTTCATAATTAGAATTATAAAATAAGAAAGGAAAATTAACAATGAAAAATATAATACCAAAATTTATAGAAAAACAGTATGAACCATTAAGAAAAGAAGTGAATGACCAAGTTTTGAAATACACCTATAAATACCAAAAAATTCATGGATTCAAGATGGGAACAGGAAAAGAGGCAACTCACAATAACGAAGCGGATGCTTTTAAACATGCTTTTATGCAGGCATATTTGATGATAGTTCATCCCAATCATCCTGCTAAAACAATAGGTGATTATCATGAGTATATAGAAGGCATGAATTACGATAGGCGCGAAAATAATATGGATCTGTGGAATAATTCAATAGGCAGAGAGGTTGTCCATAATATGAAATACTATTGGGGTGATAG
>JAFXYU010000307.1 GCA_017541565.1 bacterium
GAAAAAATTGGATGTCAGAAAATGTGTAATATTGCAAATGTTAGTACAAGCACGATAACTGCATTTTATAACGAGTTTCGGAAATTGATTTATGAAAGGCAAAATAATAACTTACTAAATAATTATTTTATTAATCCGAAGCAATGTAGATATAGACAGTTCTTTGATATCTTCGGATTCTTTTATATATATAATAAGAACATTTATATTAGTAAACGACCTTTAAGAGCACCTTTTGAAAATGATTGCACGAAAACTGATATTTCAAACTTAAAAAAGGTTTATTCGTTTATTCGCAGAAACATTGAGAAACATAAAGGAAATAAAGTTAGGTTACATTATAAAATAGCAGAGTATATTTGGAGGCGAGAGCAAGATTTTACAACACTTTATAAAGATATTAAGTCCTTAATTGCTTAATAAATCTTAATTGCAAATTCACCGATTTTATAAAACAAGTTCAAGTAATTTATTTATAATTATTTGAACTTGTTTTTTTTGAAAAATTATCGGTCTTAAATAATGATTTTATCGGGGAAATTGCACGAAACACAAGACAAGCAAAGGTTTTCACGCCCCTTAAATAAAATATAATATAAATATCATTTGGGGATTTTGTAAAAAATAGCCTGACTGGTAGTAAAAATGTAGTCACTTGTACTATGAATTCGGATATTCAAAAAAACTTTATATAGATATGTCCGAATTTAAGAAGTTGAGGTTCAACTATGGAAACAATTTCATATGACCAAAAACACATAATAATAAAGGTTATGGTGGCATCACTTGATTTAAAGTCGAGTGATATTGAAGAACAATTACATATCTCAAGAAGTGTTGTAAGTCGGCACTTGAGGGGTGAACGAGAATATCCTCCAATTGATATTTATATAATAGAGAAATTTTTCGGATTCAAAATAAAGGAGTTTAACATTGTTTAGTGTCATACCTGAAAATACAAACAAACCGATTTGGGTAGCAATAGATGATGTTAGTAATGTTCTAAAATTAGCAATTAAAACTTTAAAAGAACAATGCCGTTCAGGGAAGTATATTTATAAAGTTGAGAAGAGTGGCTATAAAAATAATTATTTTGTGAACTTTAGTTCTTTGCCTGATTATGCTCAAAGAAAATTAATTGGTGTAAAAAATGCTAATATTGACAGTTATTCTGAAGTGCCGTTATGGGCAAAAGAACAGGCAGAAAGATATAAACGGATTCTTGATAATTGTGAAGGATTAAAGGGACAAGAACTTGAAATTTTTGTAAAAGAATGGAACGAGGATCATTCAGATTGTATGACTTCGTATCCTAATATAATCAAAATGCGTAGGAGATACAAAGAAGACGGATTTAATGGCTTGCTTGCGAGATACGGACATAAAGGAGCAACCAAAATCATAGATGATAAGTATTTTGATTATTTCAAAAAATTATATATGGTTGAAGGTTCACCATCTTTAAAAAGCTGTTGGCAACAGACTGTCGGATATGCTATGCGTACCGATAATATAAAAAAATCTGATATGCCAAGTTATGTTTCATTTAAAAGAAGATTGGACAAAGAAGTTCCTGAAACAAGCATATATTTAGCAAGAAAAGGTTATACGGCTTGGAATCGTAAGTATGGTAATTATATTGATAGAGATTATTCAAAAATCAATTGTGGTGAAGTTTGGGTTTCTGACCACGCACAGATAGATGTTGCTTGTATTTCGCCTGAAGGAAAAACCGTATTTCCTTGGGTTACTGCTTGGCGAGATTATAAATCCGGCAAATGGCTCGGTTGGGTACTTCAATGTGGTAGCCCAAATTCGGACAGAATCTTCCAAACATTCTATTATGCGGCAGAAAGATATGGTTTGCCAAAGGATGTCATTATTGATAATGGTAAAGATTATCGTAGCAGAGATTTTGCCGGAGGCAGAAAAAATATAAAGGTAGAAACAAATCAAATAAAAACAACTTCAATGCTTGATGAATTGAATGTTAAAGTCCATTTTGCCCTGCCATATAATGCTCAAACCAAACCGATTGAAAGAGATTTCTTAA
>JAFXYU010000308.1 GCA_017541565.1 bacterium
AATGTAAGGAATATTTTCCAAACCGCAAAATAGTCCTGAAAAAAAACCTGCAATATTTCCTGTCAAGTCAGGATAAAAACCTTTGTTGATACAAAAGAGTACATTTGTCTTGAAATCAAAACTATTTGAAAAACAGTCTGTTAATATTTTATGAAGTCTTGTTGTGAAACTGTCGGAATAAATTTTTAATCCGATTTTTTTTAACATTTTTTTAGTTTTTCTCCAAGATTTATTAATTGCGTTTTTTGGTTTTTCACCCAATGAGATATAGTACGAGGTATAAAAGATAAATGCCGCAGGTGCGGTTGTTTCGTCGCATAAAATATCGGGAATTTCTTTCAATGCCGTTGTTTCGTCTTTTTTGCAGAAAGAATACAACATTCCCGAAATACAAGCGCACGGAATGATAATTCTTAATCTTTGTTCTTCGTCTTTGATTTTTATGTTGTACCACGTATTACAGATACTGAAAAAATGCTTTACGCCGTTTTTTATACCTTGATTGTCATAGAGGAATTTTATGAAATCCGACATAGATGCGTAATATAAAAAATTGACACCGCCCGGCTCAAAAATGTCGCCGTAACCGAGAAAATCTGATACGGGATTTACTGAAAGTTCTTCTTCCGTCTTGTTTTTTACCGGCAAACCCATACTTTCACCAATCCCTCCGCCTATAAAAGCACCTTTTATTTTGGAAACCGTTACTGCGCTTTTTATTGGCTTTTTGTTAAAGAAGTTTAATAAATTTTCTATAAAACTCAGCATTTTGTCAATTTTATTACTTATATGCAAAAAATGTACCATTTTCACTCGTTTATTTTTTTTTAAAAAAAAGTTGCAAAAAATGTTATCGAATAGAATGTTTTTATTATCTTTGTCCCAAATTAAATTTTTACCGAAGAAGAATGATAAATACATATAAATATCCGAAAGTTTCACTGCCGGAAAGACTTTCTGCTGCCCGTCAAAATATGGTGCCGATGGGCGAGGAGTTGTTGCAGGCGTTGGGAAAACCCAAAGAACAGAATATGCCTGCCGTGAAAGGTACCAATAAGTGGGGTATGATGATGTGTGTTGTGATTGCAGTGTCTATTCCTTTTTTTATATATGCTAAAATACCGTTTATTGGGTGGTGTTTTGTGATTCCGTTATTTGTTTTAAGTGTGGTATTTGCTTTCCTTGAAGTTAAAGAGAACAAGATAAAAAAACATTTGAAACCGTTGTATTCGGAATATAATTCTGAAGTATTCAATAGGTCTGTGGACTTGAAAAACAGGCTTGCAGCGTACAGACAAAAGTCTTCTGACTGGAATTATATCGCTAAATTCCGCAGAGACGAGATGGCAAAGGTCTTAAAGTCTACCGATTTGGATACATTTCCTTGTGAAAACAAGCAAGATAATTCTCTTTATCAGGAATTCTATAAAAAGTTGTCAGACACCTTCGGCAATAATTTGTTTTTTAACAGGTATGTAAAAAACTTTTCTGTGAACTCCGAGGGCGAAGATATTGAGGAGCATATCAAGTCTGATTGTATGCTTGTTTTTGCCGGCAAAAAATTTTGCATGGCGATAACCGTTGACGTGCCTTATTCATTGGAAACCCGCGAGCCGGTGCATTATTTTGACGTTGTTGACAACAATCCCTGCTGCTCTTTTGAACATTCTGAAACCGTTTTCAGCAACAAAGGCTGGGCGGTAATCCGTTTTTCTGAATATCAGGTTATGAAACAGCCGGCGGAATGTTGCAGGTTTGTTGCGGATATTGCCAGAATATTTGTAGGCGACAGTGAGGTTGCCTGGAACGGAGATGATAAAATCGGACCTGTTGACATGCATAATTTGTGGACTATTGAGCAGTGCAGGTTTTATGCCGAGCATAATTTCAGAGAGTCTTATTTAAAAGGTGAGGTTGATTTGCCTATGCCGGAGTATGTTTCTGAAATGCTCAAAGACATTGAAAAACAGCGTGAGGATTTTCAGATTCAAAAGCAGCAGTTTGAGTCGCGTGTAAAACAGTTGGATGTTGATA
>JAFXYU010000030.1 GCA_017541565.1 bacterium
ATAGTTTGGGGTGAATGGAGTTTCTCAAATAAACTTCTGATAAACCACTGCTGTCTTTGTGTTCTTCCGATATCGCCCAAACCGTCTTTTCTGTATCTCAGATAACCGACCGCTTGTTTTCCCGTAAGATTTGTCTCGCCCTTGTTCAAATCTATATGAAGATGTCCCGCCCAATCATGATATTTCATCGGCTTTTCAACATAAACAGTTACACCGCCCAAGGCATCTATAATTTTTTCAACCGCTTCATCATGTATAACAATATAATGGTCTATTTTTATTCCGAAAGTTTCTTTCAGGGTCTTTTTAACAAGATTGACTCCGCCGAGTGCGTGAGCGGAATTAATTTTCTGCACTCCTTTATTTTCCGGAAGATAAACCTTGCTGTCACGCGGAATAGAAATTGCTTTTACCGTATGCGATTTTGGATCGAGATTTACAACCATTATCGTATCCGAACGGGTACCTTCCCATATATCCGTACCGTCACCGTTTGAATCCACACCAAGCAAAAGAATATTCTGTCTTCTGGGCGAAAACGGAACCTGAAAATCTTTTTTCTTTCTGGAAAACTTGAAAAAACCGCCCATTTCATCAGCATGTTCTGAAGTATATTTGTTAATAATATAACTGTTTTCCAAAACCGTAACACAAACAACTACTGCGCAAAGGAGCGCAAGCACAACCGTAAATAAAAGTTTTGCAAAATTGGATGTACCTTGGCGTTCCTGACGAATTTTTTTGAGAAATTCTCTGTATTCTTCTTCCTGATTGTTTGATGCTATCTTCATTATATTTCTCTCTACAAAGATTATATTTTAAGCATAAATCAAAATCAATTATTGAAAACGAGCCTTTTTTCAGGTACAACATTTTTATGCAAAAAGCAATAAAAAATATTTTATTCATAAACTTTGGAGGTCTTGGTGACGAGATTCTGTTTCTCCCCGCAATAATTTCCGTAAAAAAAGAATTTCCGGATTGCAAAATTACCCTTGCTCTTGAAAAAAGGAGCAGCGGTATTACCGAACTTACGGATATTATTGATGAAACTCTTTTTGCAGATATAAAAGGAAAGCATAAATATTTTGAAATGCTTAAACTTCTGTTCAAAATTTGGTCAAAGAATTTCGATATCGTTGTTGCATCGGGTTCAAACAAGTTTATTTCCATATTTCTTTTCGGAACATTTATCCCCCAAAGAATCGGATATAATACCGGACGCTTGAGCAAATTTTTGCTCACAAATGCGGTCGATTTGAATAAAAACCAGTATGCCTCAAAAATGTATCACGACCTTGTAAGAAGCGTCACAAACATAAACACCGAAATTGCGGAGTTGTCAGTTGAACGGAAACCAATTGAACCGGATACGATTTTAATCCACCCCGGAGTGAGTTTAATGAGTATTAAAAAAGGTATGATTAAGACTGTCCCTGCTAATATTTGGGCAGAAGTAATTATTAAACTGTCGGACAACGGCAAAAAAGTCATCTTAATCGGAGGTCCGGATGATAAGGAAACCGTTACAACCATTCAACATATTGTTCCTGATGAAAAATACATAAATTTATATGGCAAAACTAAAAATGTAAGAGAATTAGCCGAAGAAATTTCGAAAGCGGAAAAATTTTTGTGTTCCGACTCCGCTCCCCTGCATATTGCAGCCGCACTCGGAACAAAAACCTATGCAATATTCGGTTCAACTGATGACAAAAAATTAATTCCGGAAAACGGAGTTGTAACTCCTATCAAAGCAAATTGCTCATGCCCGCTTCGTCCTTGCCTCTGGGAAAAACGCCAGACAACATGTGAAACTCTTGAATGCTTAAACTTAACATCAGATGAAATTGTCGAAAAAATATCAACCATATAAACCTTTACTTTTTAAT
>JAFXYU010000031.1 GCA_017541565.1 bacterium
AGATTCTGTGAGCCCGGAATGAGGGCGTCAATAAGGGCAATGCATGTCCAAACAGAAATCTTGGGAATGATTAACGAGAACGTAGAAGGCTTTGACAAGGTCGGATATCAGAGAAAAGAGCCTGTAGTTTCCGCAATGACGGAATTTATCGGTATACACGGACTTTCGAGTACGGTTGATGATAAAGTCGGTCGTATAATGGTTTCCAAAAATCCGCTGGATATTGCGATTGCTAATAAAGGATATTTTCAGGTGCAAACTCCAAACGGTATAAAACTCACCCGTGACGGCAGATTTAAACTTGATAAAGACGGTAATCTTATTACGTTAGAGGACTTTCCTGTTCTTTCCGATGCCGGAATGCCAATTACGCTCCCTGTTATTCCTGAAAATATTGATAAAGTTGTAGTTGATACAAAAGGCAAAGTAAGCGTATACGATAAAAAAACAAACAAACTTGCAGAAGCAGGAGTTTTGGGTGTTGTTGACGCAAATGGCATGGCTGTATTAAATCCTGATATCAAACAGGGTTATAACGAATATTCTAACGTTTCGATACAAAATGAGTTTTTGCAGGTTAAACCTGTTGTAAGAAATTTTGAGGCTAACAGACAAATTTTCTTAATCCAGAGCAGTAATTTGCAAAAAGTAATAAGCCAATTAGGCTCAGCATCATAGGAGGTATAGTCTATGTATAGTATGCAGGCAGTAGTAAGAAAAAGTATAAACAATGCAACGATGCAGTTTGATAAACTGGGTTATATTGCTAATAACCTTGCAAACTATAATACAGTTGCCTATAAGGCTTCAAATTTTGAACAACTCCTTCACGAAGACGGATATATTGACGGTGCTATCCGCAGAAACACTTTGCAGGGTTCAATCAGAGTAAGCAAAAATCCTTATGATATAGCAATTTCAGGCGAAGGATATATCCCGGTTGTTTCACCGGAGGGCGAGGTTCAGTATACTCGTGACGGTTCGCTCAAAAGAGGTGTTAACGGCTACCTTGTAACCGTTGATGATTGGATGGTAGGCGACGGAATCAAAATTCCCGCGAACTCGTATCGTTTCGAGATAAAACCGAACGGTGATGTTATAAACTATGATAACGCAGGTTCTCTACCGGAAAAAATCGGTACAATTCCGATTGTTCAGTTTGATAACCCTGAAGCACTGGAGCAGGGACACAATAACAAAATGGTTTTCAACGATGAATCCGGTGCGCCGAGGATTGTAAAAGGCGAGGAATCAATCCGTCAGTATGCGACAGAAGTTTCAAATGTAAACATATTTGATGAAATGAACAATATGATGAGATTGAATACTTCAATGATTGCGAGTTTGAACCTGATGAAGGTTGCGGACGATATGTACAACAAAGCGATAAATATCAGAGAGTAAGGTGATATAAGATGAGTTACACAAGCATAGATGCATTTGGAAACGCAAACTTAATGATGGATTTGGTATCCCAAAGACAACGCGCACTCGGTTCAAACGTAGCAAACGTTGACACTCCGGGGTATGTAAGGCGCGATATTGATTTTTCTCAATACTTGGGAAGCATGAACAGTCCATTGGAAACAAAACTTTCAACCAAACTCGGACCTTCGGGAATTTTGGAAGAACGTGAGAAAGCAGAAATTGATATTGCGGAAGAACTCGCTGAAATGCAAAAGAACTCGCTACTTTATACAATGGCAACAAGAAGAATGTCCAATATAATTACCCAGATGAAAACGGTAATAAATGTCGGTAAATAGGGGGCAGACATTATAACCCCAAAACAACCTTAAAAACAGGAAAGGCAGGCATATATGAGTATAATGGAATCATTAAATATCGGTCAGCACGCTCTTAAAGCACACGGTTTAAGACTTGATATTCATGCAAAGAACATAGCAAACGTAGATACTCCAAACTATGTCCGCCGGATTCCGGTACTTAATGCGAGCGAGGATATTTCGTTCCACGGTGTTATGAACGCTATGAAGGAAGATGTTTCGGATGCGGAACTCTGCCGTATCTTCAGGGCGGGGTTGTTTTCAACGGCTGTGTCGAAGATCCGACAATGGGAGAAAGGATATATTCACCGGGGCATCCTGATGCTGATGCAAACGGATACATAAGGGCATCAAACGTAAATGCCATGGTTGATATGGCAGACGCTATTATGGCTCAAAGGGCTTATGAAGCCAACCTTGCTTTGGTAAATATCTCAAGGTCAATGGCTGCAAAAGCCGTTGAAATCGGAAGATAGTATAAAAACGAACATTTTGTTTAAATAAATCGTTTATTTTGTACCACATAACTTATGTGGTACAATTTTTTGTATAGGAGTGATAATTATGAACAAAAAATTTGTTATACCGCTTTTAACAGCATCTTTATTTACGGCAGGAATCGCTTTTGCGGCAAAATATACAATAAATTCTTCGGGTGTGGTTAAGACAAATTCCGGTCAAGTTGTCACTTCACCGGCTAACACGGTTAATCAGAATTATTACAATAATTATTATATTCAGAATTATACAAACAATAACATTGTGAATTCTCAGCAGGTCGGAACAATAGAAATTGTTATGGACTTTTCGGGAAGTATGTCAAACTGGATTACCGCTGCAAAACGCAGCATGACGGCTATTATTGCCCAAATCCCGACTTCCACTAAAGTAGGTTTCAGAGTTTTCGGACACGATAATTACGGTAACAATCCCACAAGTATCCATACTTTGCAGGATGTAAAAAGAATTGTTAAAAACGGAAACAAATTTACTGTTGTAACGGAAAAGAATCCTGTCGGAACAACTGCGGGTGCTTGCAGTGCGACAAAACAGGTTACGGCAATTATGAATGCAAATTCAAACGCACTCCTTGCCGGCATGAATTCTGTTGATATAGGCGGAGCAACACCGCTTGTTTATGCTCTCGACAGAGCAATTTTTGAAGATTTTGCCGGATACGATACAACTTCGCCAAAGAAAATTGTACTTATTACCGATGGCGGCGAAAACTGCGGCGGCGATCCGTGTGCTTTTGCTAAAAGTTTGATGAAGAAACGACAAGATGTGCATATAGACGTAGTTTTGGCTTCATCTTCTTCTCGTGCGCTTACTTGCCTTGCATCAACTACCGGCGGTCATTTCTACTCGGTTGACAATTTGGCTGACTTTACAACCACCATGACCAAATCTATGCAGGCAGAACCGCAAAAACCCGCGAAGAACGGTCAAAAGTACGAATTTATTAATGAATAAAGAATA
>JAFXYU010000032.1 GCA_017541565.1 bacterium
GTTTTGGCAGGGTTGTATACAATATCATACACAACAGCATCCGTATTAAACTTGTCCAAGTCACCTCTTTCAAGAGGCATCTGGTCAGCCATGTATCCTTTCATTCCTATCGGAGTGGCATTAACAATTATTGCAGACTCCTCAAGACTTCTGATATTCTGAATTTGATAAACATTAAATTCTACATCAGGAAACTTTGAACGGACATAATCAAGAGTTTGATGTGAATTGATTATATTTCGTGAATAAAAATCTATATACTTAACCCCTCTTTCGGCAAGCCCGACTACTGCAGCACGAGAAGCACCGCCCGTTCCTAAAATACTTGCTCTCGTTCCTTTTAAATCAATTGTCAAAGGTATAGCCTTTTTAAATCCGTAAATATCTGTATTATATCCGTAAAAAGCACCGTTTTTACCGACTTTTACCGTATTTACGCATCCAGCAACATTTGCATAGTCATCAATATCATCCAAAAAAAGTGACATTGGAACCTTTAACGGAATTGTTACATTAAACCCGTCATATCCGTTTGTCTTTAGATATTTTATCCTTGAAATTAAATCTTCTGGAGGAGTTTCCATAACATCGTATGTTCCTTCTAAACCAATACTTTCAAGACCTGCTTTTTGAATTACAGCAGAAATTGAGTGCCCTAAAGGATACCCTATTATTCCGAGTTTGTACATAACTTTCTCCTCCTTCAACTATTATACAGGATTCAGGAAATTCTGTGAAGATTTTGCATTCGTAACATTTCTTAATAAATATGCCTGAATATCGCAATTTCAAAGAAAAAAATAACTTTATATAGATGTAAGGTTAGATAAAGGTTGTAGAAAATTCCAAGCCCCGCAATCTCGCGAGGGCTTTCTTTTTGGGTAAATGCAAATTGTTTTATAAAACCGATGCAATACAATTTGCAACTTCTTCGGCTGAATATTTGTCGGAAAGTTTTGATCGGACATGTCCGAGTTTTTCTATTGTCTTAGTTCTGTATTCTTTGTCATACAAAAGTTTTTCTGTTTCATAGCAGATATTGTCTTTTGTAAATTTTGCCTGAATAAGTTCCGGAACAATATCTTCATCAGTTACAATATTCGGGAGCGAAACACGCTTAATACACCTGAAAATTAAATATGCAAGATAAAGAATCCATGGTCCTTTATACCCGATAATCATAGGAACTTGGTACAAACTTGCCTCTAAAGCAACCGTACCCGATGCCAAAATCAATGAATCAGAAACACTCAAAAGAGCCTGATTTTCGCCTTTTATAACTTTAAAATCAGTATCGTGAACATATTTATCAAAAACATCATCCTTTAGACTCGGTGCGTGTGAAATACAAAATTGGATTTCCGGATGGAGTTTTTGGAGTTTTTTTGCCCCGCCGATTAATGTGTCTGCTAAGAATTGAAGTTCCAAGGGACGAGAACCAGGGAAAACCGACACCAGCGGTTTAGTTATATCAAGCCCATGTCGGACAAAAAATTCTTCTTTATTTGCCTTTTCGGGAAGTTGTTTTATAAGCGGATGTCCGCAATAGTGAACATCAATTCCGTATTCTTTGTACATGGTTTCTTCAAAAGGAAATATACAAAGGACTTTATCAACATATTTTTTTATTCCTTTTATACGCCATTTTCTTGATGCCCATACCTGCGGCGGAATGTAGTCAAAAACTTTTATCCCGCTCCCTTTTAACCTCTTTGCAACACGCAAATTAAAAGTACCGTAGTCTATTAATAAAACTAAATCGGGTTTATAATCATTGAGCAGATATTCTACAAGTTTTGATTCAAGCCTCAGATGGTCAATTGCCATTTTTAAACTAAAACCGAAACCCGACATTTTTGAGTGATCGCAGAAAAGTTTTACACCTGCGTTTTTAAGATTCTCTCCGCCGATTGCTTCTATTCGAATATCCGAAACACGCTCTTTCAAAAGTTCCGCTACACGCGCACCGTGCATATCGCCCGAGTATTCACCTGTAATTATAAATACTTTCTTCATTACAAATTCCTACACAGCCATAACTACGATATTGTGTTTGTTGGCATATTTTATAACTTCTTCTTTATCAACAATAATCGTTTCGCCTGCCTCAACCGCAATTAAATCCGCTTTATATTTATGCATAGTTTTTAGTGTTTTAAGCCCGATTGCGGGAATATCAAATCTCTTATCTTGAGATGGCTTTGCAACTTTTATTACACGGGCATGCTTTTTGGCAATCTTTGAGCCGCGGCGGATACACTTGTCAGTGCCCTCAATTGCCTCAACAGCCATTATCATTTTGTCTTTAATTACAACGGACTGCCCGACATCAAGTTTTCCTGTTTCTTTTGCAAGCCAATACCCGTAGTTAACATCCTCAATCTGTTCCGGAGTCGGCTGAACTTTGCCCAGAACACCTGACGGAATCATAAGATTTTTAATAAATAATGTCTGATCCAAGATTGTAATACCGATGTTTTCCAATTCTTCAATAAGCATAAGCATGACTTTGTCGTCATTGAGTCTTACCGCTTTTTTAATAAAATCCAACGCTTTTGAATCAAACTTAGGACGTTTAATAATCAGAGTTTTACTGACTTTGCCCAAAAATGTCAATTGCTTAATTTGTTCATCCTTCAGAACCTGCTCAATTTTGAGCGCCTCTCCGGGACAAAATGAATATACTTTGGAGCAATACTTTTTCAATTGTTTATAATTA
>JAFXYU010000033.1 GCA_017541565.1 bacterium
ACAGAGAATAACTCCTGCCGGAGCTTCTTGAAGTCATTTCTTCACCTGTTGTGTATCTGCACGGGTCAACTAATCCTATTACATGGTCTATTCTGAGTCCTCCGGGGAAATTCGCAAAATAATCTTCGTATTTTTGTTTCATTATTTTTCCGGCATCTCCGAGTGTTCCGTCAGGGTTAAAGATTTTTTCCGGGTCAAAGTACTTGAATCCCCAGCGTTGTCCTCCTTTTGCAAAATAATCCGGCGGACAGCCAAGGGCTTTACCTTCGAGGTACAAATTCTGGTTAATCCATTCATCCGCAGCAGGAGAAGCAACAGGAGAATCTCCTATAATACGAAGTCTTGCTTTCAAGGCTGCCTTTTCAAGTTTGGCATATTCTTTTTCAATAATAAACTGATTGAAGATAAAAAAGTCTATTTCATCATGATATTCTCTTTTTAATTCTTGTATTCTTTTTTTTGCCAGTTTAATTTCTTGCGCAGTTTCGGGTGCGTACAATTTCTTATCAATTCCCGGCCATTTTGACCAATCAGTTTTGTATTTTTTATCAAGAATTCTAAAAATGGCGGCTTTTTCAAGATACTCACCGTTTGAAGATTTGAAATTTTTAAAATCTTCTTTTAGGAACTCACCCTTTTTAAAATTTTCATAGGTTTCTCTCAGTGCAATTTCATAATTTTCGGAAACATACTTATAATTGGTATTGTTTGATTTTGTTTTGCCGTTTACGATTTTTTCAAAAGTTTCTTTGGAAAGCAGATTTTTGTATTCATCAGAAGCAAGTTTTTCCAAAGGTATCATAAAAATATTTTTTGCAGATGATTGCGGAGAGTAAGGAGAAAAATCACCTATTTTCCGCATGCTGTCAGGTTCACCTTGAATTCCTTTTATTCCGTGTTGTTTAAGAAAAGGTATTAATTTTTCTAAAGTTGTTCTTGAAAACATTGAACCGATACCGGTATTTTCTTTCGGTAAAGAAGGAAACGAGGCATTATGGATAATTATATCAATTTCCTTGTTTAAAAGTTTTAGACCGGAATTAATTGATTGAGTATAAACTTTCATTTCAGCAGTGTTGGGCTTGCGTCCGAAAGTTTGTTGGTCGATTTTTTGAATTTTCATACACACCTCTGATATATTTTTGTATATATGAGAGTATAACAAACAAAATATAATTTCAACCCATGAGGCTTAGTAAAATGACGGTTAAACATTCTGAGCTGCTATTGCTTTATAGAAATTTATATAATCCACCAAGCACTCAAAACTTGTGGAATAAACCATTTTGTTAACCATCAAAAGATTTTCTTCCTGCTGGTCAAGGTCCAGTTTGGCAATAACTCCTTCTTCGTACTTTGCTTTTGTGATTTGAAAATCTTTTTCTTCAAGTTCCTGTATTGATTTTTGCTTTACAAGTTTTTCTCTGTCCAAATTTGCGGAAACGAGAGAGTCGTTAACCTCTTGCATTGAAGTCAGATTAACTTTTTCATAGTTTTTAAGGCTCTTTTCATAAGCAATCTTCTTTGATTTCAGATTTGACATGATTGCTCCGCCCTTGAATAAAGGCTGCATAATCTGTCCGCCAAGTCCCCAAAGCATACCTTTCGTGGAAAGCAGACTTTCTATGTTTTTGTTATTAAAGAAAACACCGCCTCCGAGTGATAATTGCGGGAGCATTTCTTTTCTTGCTATACGAACATCGATCCCCGCTTTTTCAAGCATTTTTTCTGCTTTAAGATAATCGGGACGTTTCATAATAATATCCGAATTTACACTTTCAGGAATATTTCCGGAGAAAGCAAGAATCTTATAGTCAATTCTTTTATATTCTTCGATATTATTGGGACTGTCACCGATTAAAACTGCAAGTTGATTCAAAAGTTTTGTTCTTTCCTTTTTTAGATCAACCAAATCAGCAACACCTGCAATATAAGCCTTGTTTGCTTTTACTAAATCGGAAGTTGAGATTATGCCTTCCGCATTTGAAACAGACATAATTTCGTCAATTTCTTTTCTTAATTTGACTATATCTTCTTGCAAATCAATCATTGCATCAAGTTTTACAATATTGACATACACCGTTCCCACAGCAGATGCAATTGAAATATATGCTGCCTGCTCATCAAGAATTGAGGCTTCATATAATTTTTTTATAGCAGTCGTTTTATTATGATTTTTCCCAAACAAATCTATTTCATAATTAGCGATAATCGGCAGTCCGTACATTGCAGACGTTTGTCCGTTCAAGAATTTGCCGTATGCCGGCATAAATCCCGCAGCAATCATAGGAAATTCAGAGGCTCTTTGCATAACAACATTTTGATAATATTCATCAATTGTAAGAGTTGCCATCTTGAGATCTTTGTTATTTTCAATTGCTCTTATTATATAATCGTTGAGATATTCGTCATTAAAATTCGCCCACCAAGCAAGATTGACATATTCATATTTGTTTTTTGTCGGTTTTACTTTTTCTGTCTTTAAGTAATATTTTCTGTATTTTTTTACATTCTGCTCTGTTCCCGCATTGAGTGTTTTTGCCGCATAAACAGATGTCGTTGCAGCAAATGATATCAACAAAGCAAGTGCTAATATTTTCTTCATAAAATCCTCTTCAAGTACTTGATTTTTTATATTATGAATGTTAGCATAAATATGTTGCATTTGCAACATGTAGCAAATATTACAAATTCTGTACAGAGGAATTAGGGAATTGAAAGAACATTTCACCGATACTATTTTTTATCAGATTGAGTTAACAGCAAAATATTGCAAACTTATGGGAGCGCAAGTTTTTGAACAGTACGGGACGGGAGTTACTGTTGAAGAGTATGCCGTTTTGGATACTCTACTTGCTCATAAGGAACTTTGCCAAAGAGATTTAGCCAAACTTATACTTAAAGACAGAGCAAACACGGGTAAACTGCTTGACGGATTGGAAAAAAAGGGATTAATTACAAGGAAACTTTCAATGAAAAATAACCGCCCTGTTAAGTTAATTGAAATAACAACAGCGGGAACAAATAAGGTTGAAGAAGCAGCAAACAGAATACGTCCTCATTATTTGAACGTAAAGGAACAAATTGAAACAAGCGATATTGCACGCATAGGGGATTTGCTAAAAGAATTGAGAATTATTTTAAGTGATACTTTAAAAATACATATATAAATATAAGGAAAAATAAAATGAGCGAAGAGGAAAAGATTATAGAAAAAGATACAAGAAAATTACCTGTAAAAAAACGGTATTTCGGCATTTTTGCGGCAATAATCGGCATTATACTATTGGTATACTGGCTTTATGACATTACAGGATACCAGTCTACAGATGATGCCTACGTTGAAACAACAACAGTTTCCGTTTCACCTAAGGTTGCAGGACAAATAGTAAAAGTTCTTGTTAAAGATAACCAACCGGTAAAAGCCGGCGACGTTGTAGCAATAATTGACAGAATCGACTATCAGGTTAAACTTAATCAGGCGAATGCAGCATACGAAAAAGCGGTATTAAATCAACAAAATGCATACGCGAACCTGAATGCGGCAAATTCTGAAATTGAACTTGCGCAAAAAGATGTTGAAAGATATGAAAATCTCTATAAAGCGGGAGCAGTTTCAAAACAAACTTTAGATAAAGCACAAACGTACCTTGAAGCCGTACAGGCAAGGCAGACAACAGCAGAACAAGCAATTTTTTCAAAAGATAATTCAAAAGTTGCTGATGCGGAATTAAATGTATTAAAGGCACAGAAACAAGCCGCAGAACTCGCTTATGATTATACCGAAATCAAAGCGCCGATTGACGGCACTGTTTCCAATAAAAGAGTGGAAGTCGGCATGATGGTTCAACCCGGAACTCCTTTGTTTGTAATTGTTCCGAATGATGTGTGGGTAGTTGCAAACTACAAAGAAACTCAACTTGAAAAAATGAGAATCGGTCAGGATGTTGATATAAAAATAGATACCTATCCGCATAAAGTATTTAAAGGAAAAGTAGACAGTATTCAAAGAGCATCCGGTGCAAAATCAAGCCTGTTTCCTCCTGAAAATGCAGTCGGTTCTTTTGTAAAAATTGTTCAAAGGATTCCTGTGAAAATCGTGTTTGATGAAGAAATTGATACTTCCAAATACACAATAATCCCAGGAATGTCAGTTGTACCCAAAGTTCATACAAGAGAAGGTGAAAAACAAAATTCCCAAAAATAAGCAAAATAAAAACAGTGTTCTTTCAAACACTGTTTTTTATTGACTGAAATACAATCATTTTATATAATATAGACAGTCCGAGAAAAATAAAATGCCAAAAATTTCAATAGTAACACCTATTTATAACTCTGAACAATATTTGAGAGAATGCATTGAGAGTATTCTTTCACAGACTTTTCAGGATTACGAACTTATACTTGTTGATGACGGTTCTACCGATTCAAGCGGCAGCATTTGTGATGAATACGCAAAGAAAGATTCGCGTATTAAGGTTTTGCACAAAGAAAATGCCGGAATGGGGGTTTCATACAACGTTGGTATTGACACGGCTTGCGGAGAATACATTGGTTTTATAGAATCGGATGACTTTGCTCAGAATAATATGTATGAAGATTTGTATAAACTTGCCGAACAACATAATAAACCGGATATTGTTAAATCAGCATGGTTTAAATATTTTACTTCTTCAAATTGTGTGGAAAAAGATCAGCAATTAACAGCGTACAACAGTTGGGACAAATTTTCCGTACAAAATCATCCGTGGTTATTATTAAAACAGTTCAGCGTTTGGAGTGCCATTTACAGAACTGAATTTATAAAAAGCAACAACATAAGATACCTTGAAACTCCGGGAGCAAGTTATCAAGATGTAGGATTTACATATAAAGCATTTTGTTTATCGTCAAACATCGTTGTTACACCTAATGCTTATATTTATTACAGACAAGATAACGAAAATTCTTCAATCAATTCAAAAGAAAAATCAGAAGTTATATTCTGGGAATATGATGAGGTTGACCGTTTCTTTAAGGAAAAACCTGAAATTAAAGAGTGGGCAAACACAACAAAACTTATTAAACAGTATTACGATTATTCGTGGAATTATCACAGAATTGCAAATCCGCTTAAACCCGATTTTCTTAAACGATTTGCTTCGGATTTTAAAAAATACCGTGACAACGGAGAACTAAATGACCTATTTTATTCAGAGGTAAATGCAAATTTTCTTAATGATATTATGAGTTTGGTTTAATTATTTCAAACCATCCAGTCCGCTCATTGAACAAGTCGACGAATCCTGCATATATTTATTCCAAACTTTTACAACTGGATTATTTTGTACTGCTGAAAGCGATGAAGTATCAATGCTTTCATTTGAATATTTTTGTACAAGAGAATAAGCATTCATAACAGACGTTAATTCAGTAATTTGCGATTTTGTAAATTTACAGGTTGTTGTAACATCCATCCCGGCAAAATTCACTTTTTCCTTATATACACATCTGTCACCTTCCCAACCGAGAATCTTCTTAGTAGATTTGGCTTGCATCCCTTCCGTTTCAACAACACCGCTATCTGTATAAGACGAACAATTTTTTAATGATGTCACAAAATCATCCTTTGCAAAAACAGTAGCAACTGCGAGAATTACAGTTGTGATTGCAAAAATATATCTCTTCATACAAACCTCTATTTACTCATTGCTGCCTGTAGTCTTGCTAAAGCCCTTGCCAATGCTGCCTGCGCACGCTTTGCATCAATATCTGCACTAATTTCTTTCAAACGAGCCTCTGCTCTTTCTTTAGCAGCATTTGCTCTTGCAACATCAATATCTGCACTGTCCTCGCAAACATCCGTTAAAATAGTAGCATTGTTGTCCTTAAACTGAAAAACTCCGCCCATCGTTGCAAAGTATTTGAATGTATCGCCAATTTTGGCTTTAGTAACTCCGACTTCCAGAGATGTTGTAATAGGAATGTGGTCTTTTAATATACCTATTTGACCGCTTGTCGTAGTAAGGACAAGTTCCTCAACTTCGCCTTCGTATACTATTTTTTCATGTGTTATTATTTTAAGTTTCATCTTTTTACCTATGATTAGGGTGAGCAAGCGAGCAGGTGAATATATAATTCACTTAATTACTCAATCACTTAATCACTCTGCCAACGTTTTTGCTTTTTCAATTGCCTCTTCGATTGTACCTACCATATAGAATGCCTGTTCCGGAAGGTCATCGTGTTTTCCTTCAATAATTTCTTTGAAACCTTTAATAGTATCTTCAAGTTTTACATACTTGCCGGCAGTACCGGAGAACTGTTCAGCAACAAAGAACGGCTGAGACAAGAATTTTTGAATCTTTCTTGCTCTGTTAACAGTCAGTTTATCTTCATCTGACAATTCATCCATACCCATGATAGCGATAGTATCTTGGAGTTCTTTGTATTTCTGAAGGATTTCAAGAACTCTTCTTGTAACATTATAGTGCTCGTCACCAATGATATTCGGATCTAATACCCTTGAATTTGATGCAAGCGGATCTACCGCAGGATAAATACCTAAAGATGCAATCTGTCTTGAAAGTACCGTTGACGCATCCAAGTGAGAGAATGTTGTAGCCGGAGCCGGGTCGGTCAAGTCGTCAGCAGGAACATAAATCGCCTGAACGGAAGTAATAGAACCGTCTTTTGTTGATGTAATTCTTTC
>JAFXYU010000034.1 GCA_017541565.1 bacterium
ATCCTCTTTTCCAATACGGCAAGTATTTGCAAAACTCTTCCTGTATCAACACCGTTTGCCACCCGCCTCGGCGCAGGATACGGAGTTGTGCCGACCAATGCCTGAATTTCTACCAACAACGGACGCGTTCCTTCGTTTGTGACAATAATCGTACTCCCCGGAGTTTGAGTTTGATTGTATTCTTTTATAAATAACTGGCTCGGATTAATAATCTCAGACAAACCCTGCCCGCCCATCTCAAAAATACCAACTTCTGAAGTATTACCAAAGCGGTTCTTTATCGAACGTAAAATCCTGTAAGTCTTATATCTGTCACCTTCAAATTGAATAACTGTATCAACCATGTGCTCAAGGACTTTAGGTCCGGCAATATTGCCCTCTTTTGTAACATGCCCTATCACCATTATTGAAACATTTTGACTTTTTGCAATCTCCATAAGAGAATTACAGCATTCTCTAATTTGAGAAACACTCCCTGCAGAACTTTGTATCCTTGTTGTATAAATTGCCTGAATACTGTCAACTATAACCAAATCAGGATTCAAATCCTCAATATGTTTTTTAATAAGTTCAAAATTCGTTTGGGGATATATATACAGGTTTTCTGACTTAACCCCAAGTCTTTCTGCACGGAGTTTTATCTGAGATGCGGATTCTTCGGCAGATACATACAAAACTCTTTTCCCGTTCTCACACAAATTTCCTGAAGTCTGAAGCAAAATAGTTGATTTACCAATCCCCGGATCTCCTGCAATCAAGACAAGTGAGCCTTGTACAATTCCGCCTCCCAGAACTCTGTCAAACTCAGAAATTCCTGTTGAAGTTCGTATTTCAAAATTCATTTTTATTTCCGAGAGTTTCAATGGGGGAGTCGTATCATAAACCTGAACCTCAGGTTCTTGTTTCAAATTATCTGCGTCAACTTCTTCAACAAAAGATGCCCAACTCCCGCACTCCGGACACTTGCCCAAATATCCGGCAGTTTCATAACCGCAGTTTTGACACACATATTTCGACTTAACTTTAGCCATCTTTTATTAGTTAATACCTTTGATAGGGATAATGAGTTTTTGACCTATAGACAAAGCATTCGGATTAGCCATTTTGTTTGCTTCCTGAATTGCAGTAACCTTGTTCATATCAAAAGTACCGTAAAATCTTATAATAATGCTCTCTAAAGTATCGCCTTCCTTAACCGTATATTCTTCGTTTAAAGATAACGGAGCCGCAGGCTTTTTGGATGCACTGTCAGCAGGAATAAATCTGAATTTACCGGAATCTTTGGTAACAGCAGGTGCTTTAGGTGCAACAATACTGTCGTCTTTCGGAGTAGAAATATTTATCAAAAGACTTACAAAAGTAGTGATAATAAGAGTAATAATAACACCTGCAACAAGACCTGTTACGAAATACACCTGAGGTGCTTTTTCATTTCTCTGCTGCTTAACACCAAAAGACTGCCAAAGAGCATCTAACTCACGATTTTTACTCTGCGTTCTATAAAAATCTTCATTCTGATGTTCTCTGTTATAACGGTTCAGAGCCTCCATCATTGCAACCTTTTCTCTGGTTATGTTTGATCTTCTTAGTGTCGTGCTTTTCATAATTCCTCACTATATCACACTATCCTACCTAAAAATTTAGCATAAACCGCAATAGTGTGCAAATTTGTTAAGTTTTATGTAAAGTTTTATTAAGAATTAATGGAAAAATAGACTTCCTTTAATCGTTTTTTGCTTATGTGCGTATACAATTGAGTGGTTGAAACGTCACTGTGTCCCAGAAGTTCCTGCACAACTCGCAAATCCGCACCGTTTTCTATAAGATGAGTTGCAAAACTATGTCTTAGCGTATGAGGTGAAATGTTTTTATGGATTTGCTGCCCTTGGGCATGTATAAAGTTATAAACGTATTGTCTGGTAATAAATTTTCCTGAACCATATATCAGCAGTTTTTTTGTATCAAGTCCGTATTTTTTAACCAAGATTTCACGCTCGGGCAAATACTCCTCAACAACTCTTTTTGCAGTTTCTCCGATTGGTATAATTCTTTCTTTTGAGCCTTTACCAAAGCAGCGGACGTATTTTGAGTTTAAATCAATGTCGCCGACTTTAAGATTTACTAATTCCGAAACCCTTAGTCCGCAACTATATAAAAGTTCCATAATCACATGTTCCAGCGGCGTCAGATTGTTATGGAGCATTTCTTCTATTTCCTTTATTGAACAAACCTTCGGAAGCCTTTGAGGTACTTTGGGTTGCTCAAGCGTCGCCGCAGGATTTTTCTCAATCAAGCCGATTGAATTTGCCCACTTAAAAAAACCTCTTAATGATGCCACTTTTCTTATTATACTTGTCGGTGCAAGTCCCTGCTCGCGGAGTTTACGAATATAAGAATTAATAGACAGCCTGTCTGCATCATTTAATGTTTCCGCACCAATAGAATCCGCAAAATACTCAAGGTCTCTTCGATACGCATCAATCGTGTTTTGCGAAAGACCTTTTTCCAACTCCAAATATTCAATATATTCACTTATTGCCTGATACATACTCTACTTTTTCAAATAAACTTCTCTCAGAAGATAATCCTCAAGATTTTTCTTTTCTGACTCGGAAGATTTCGGGTCATTTATAATAATACAAAAAACGTATTTATTACCGTTTTTAGTATTCAAGTATCCTGCAATTGAACTTATGTCACTCAGAGTTCCGGTTTTTGCTCTCAAATCCTCCTTCATCGGAATCATACGATTTTCAAGAGTTCCTTCACCGGGAATTGCCATTTTGGAAAGGGTAGTATTGTTCTTGGATTTTATAAGATATTCCGTTATAAAATCCGCATCAACAAGGTTATTTTTAGAAACTCCGCTTGAATCCACAAGTCTTATCCGTTCATAATCCAAACCGAGTTTTTCATAATATGAATTATAGAGTTTTACGGCATTTGTGTCCGTTCCCGCTCCGCAAGTTTTATTTGCCGCAAGTTTCCCAACCGTTTCCGAAATCATATTGTTACTGTTTTTAAGAATTTCATTTTCAGCAGGCTGTATCGGGTGAGAGATTTTTGTAATTAATACATCCGTCGGTTTTAATTTTGTACTTTCAAAATGTGCTTTTATATAAATATTTTT
Organism: bacterium; assembly: GCA_017541565.1. Lineage (GTDB taxonomy): Bacteria > Cyanobacteriota > Vampirovibrionia > Gastranaerophilales > Gastranaerophilaceae > CAG-196. The sequence continues at coordinate 3,131 of JAFXYU010000034.1, forward strand.
GCTTTCAAGTGCTTGAGTCAATTTCATATAAAAGTAGCGTTTTAAGTTTTTTACCGGAATTGAACATGTATAAGGTTTTGATACTGTACCTGATAGAGTCAAAGTATTGGAAGATATTGAACTATCTCTTGAAACAGTAACTTTGTTTGTGTTTCCGACCTGAACATTATTGAAAAAAACTATGGGATATTTGCTAGGATTGATTACAATCGTTTTTCCTTCCTGAGGCATTACGGTAATTTTAATCAAATTGTCATCAAGGTTATATGCACTAAATCTGGGCATATAAACATTCAAATCGTCATCCCATTGCCAGCCTTCGCCCCAATCTTTGGAATCTATAATTGAATCATCAATATAGATTTTTTGGACGGTCTGTTTATCAATACAAGTAACAAGTTTTTTTAAATCAGAATAGTCAAAAAACGGATCAGCGCCGAGTTTTATTACATAAGAGTCATTTCCTCTTTTATAGATTGCCGTGCTAAATTCATAATTTTCACCTAAAACATCCATAGCCGGAGGAAGTGTCAAAATCTTCTGTACCGATGCGGGGTGCATAAGAATCTTCTCATTCATATTGAACAAAGGCTTTCCTGTGTTTAGATTTTTTATTGATACAGAAATTGAATTTTTTGAAATCCCAGAATCCGATATAACGGCATTCAAATCACTCTTTACGCTTCTTGCATTAACGGCAAGAGCAAACAGTAATGTGAAGAATAATGCAATCAGTTTTTTCATTTCGTAATAACCTCATAAGAATCTCTAATATCCCGCAAAACAGTACATTTTGATCTAAAATCGTACATATTCATCAGGTTTGCTTCGGCATAAACTCCGCCTTCAATTTCTTCAATCTCATCCATAATATTGCCTTGATAATCAATAATCATGGAGTGACCGAGATTTTCCGAACCGTCAGCAAGAAGTCCCGTTTGGGTGAGCGCAATCATATACGATTGATTTTCCACCGCTCTTGATGCTGTCATTGTATCCCACGGGATTTTTTTGTGTTTTCCCCACGCAGCGAGATTGGCGAGAATATCCGCACCGGCTTTTCTGTATGCACGGAAAATTTCGGGGAAACGAATGTCATAACATATTGTAAGCCCTATTTTTACCCCTTCAATTTCTACCATAACAGGGTTTGAACCTTTTGTAATTATTTCACCCTCATTATCTCCGTAATATGAATACAGGTGATTTTTATCATAAATTGCTTTCACTTCTCCTTCGCGGGTGATTACGGGACAAGAGTTAAAATATTTATCCCCGTCTTTTCTTATAAAACTTCCGCCGATTATATTTACTTTGTATTCTTTTGCAATCTCTTTAAGCATCTCTACGGCAGAAGAACTTTCCAAAGTCTCGGCCGTTTCTTTAAAAACGGGCGGATGCCATCCGCAAGTCCATACTTCGGGCAGAAAAACAAAATCCGCGCCCGAATATTTTTCAATGTTGGCACGAAGCAGATTTTTCATTGTATCAATATTCAGTTGTAGATCCCCGATTACGGATTCCATCTGTATTGCGAGGAGGCTGACCTTTTCCTTTTCCATAATCCCCATTTATATACTTCTTTATACGCTTCCGGTGCTCGCCTTTCCAAATCCTCAAGACTTGCCTGAAGTTTCAATCTTATTTCTTCTTCATCGCAGTCTTCGGGAACATAAATCGGATCGCCGTACAAGTTTATCAAATTTGTATCAAAAATCGGCATTCTGAGTGAATCCCAAGAAGGAAATTTTGCAAATGTAAAGTTTTCCGAGTACCAATAAATAGGAACAATCGGAACTCCCGCCATTTTTGCAATTTTCACAACACCGTCTTTTACAACTCTTGCCGGTCCGTGAGGACCGTCTACCATCATTGCTCCGTTTTCACCGGATTTAAGTGCCGAAATCATCTGCATGGTTGCTTCTACCGCACCTTTTTTACCCTTTGAACCGCGGATAGTCTTAAAACCCCATTTTTCAACCACTTGAGCAATAATTTCACCGTCACGAGAACGACTTATCAGTACATTAAGTTTTGACCTGTTTTGAACCCCGTGGATGCACATCTGGTGGCAGTGCCACATTGCATACATGCAAGGTGAAACATTATCAGGGTGATTAACCTCAACTATGTGAGTAAAAAATTCCTGCAACCTAAAAATTCTGTATACAAGATTTGAAACCCTGTCTGCGTTTTTTCCTCTGAGCAATTTAACCATAGGTCTATTATACTATGATAAAAAACATTAGGGCAAGAACTTTTGTCGGG
>JAFXYU010000035.1 GCA_017541565.1 bacterium
AATATAAGAATTGTTTGCAATCCAACTTGCAACGCTTTGAGCAAGGTTATTGAAGTAGAAATTGTCAAGATATGCTGTTTGTCTGTACTCAGGTACATACTTGGTTTCATCAGTATTTTCAGATGTATCAATATCAGACAGGTAACCCGAATTTGAAACACCAATCTGACGTGACAAATTGATATCCTCAATTGCACCCGCACCAACACCGTTAGAGGAGAAATAATCCTTTATCAAAATACCGGTGTTAATATCTGTATCCGCAGACAAATCCAGTGAATTAAAGTATTCCGTACTTAATATATTCAAGTCCCCTGCGGTATAATCAAACCTGTTACCGTAAACCTTGTCATTAGGGATTTCCGCTAACTTGACATCCGACATTGTAAACCAGAACGCAAGTCCCTTTTGCTGCATCTCACCTGATATTTCAATATTCAGGGTATCACTGTCCTTAGCATCCGTTATTGTATTCAGGCTGTTATCAGATAAAGTTACGTTATAAGTATCGTTACCTTCACCGCCGTCTATGTACTTGTTTCCCCTTGCGCCGACGGTAATTTTGTCGTTGCCTGCACCCGCATAAATAGTATCATCCCCGTCACCCGAAGATATCGTATCCGCTTTTGCACTGCCGTACAATGTATCATCTAAGCCTGTTCCGTTCTTTTTAACGGCTTTTTTAGCGTATCCTGTGTCTGTTATTGCGCTGTATAATCCGTTATCTTCCATTATTCTCAACAGCGACTCTAAGCCAAAAGAAACATTATCCGTTCCGGCTTTCAGGTAATTCTTTATTGTTATTGTGTCTTTTTTCGTTTTATCATTCTCGTCGGTATATGTATGCGTAAGAATTACGTCATTACCGCTTTTTCTGATACCTTTGTCCTCAATATCATCATACTCAAAATTTATAAAGTTCTCACCTTTGCCTGCATACAGAGTATCCTTTCCGTCACCTTCTTCAAAATCGAAAATTGTAACTCCGTCACCGCCGTATAGCTTATCATTACCGCCGTTACCCGTTATTGTATCAATACCGCCGTTTGATTTTATTGTATCTCCTCCGCTTCCGCCGGTCAGAGTTTCATCAAGAATTGTTCCGTTTATGGTTACGGCTTTTTTACTTTCTGATTTATCTATATCAATCCAACTTTCATCCAGCAAATCATTGTCAGACAGATAGTCCTGAAGAGTCCTCAAAGCGCCGTAGGAGAAATTGGCGGACATATCGCCTTCGTCAATTCCTTCATTTTCAGCCATATAGTCAACAGGGTTGTGGAAATTGAGTGTTTCCGTAACGTAAACATTATCCGCAGTATTATTGAAGTAGTTCTTGATTAATACCGAATCCTGCACTTTGCCGTTTTCATCATAAGCCTGAATAAGTTTGATATTATTACCTTCCTTTACTACCGCAATCGGAGCGTTTTCGCTGAAATAGAGTATGTTTTGACCTTTGCCCAGTGTAATCGTATCGTTTCCGGAATTAACAGGAGTGTACAATTCTTCACTAAAGGTATTTCTTACAACGTCACCGACGTGGTACACATTTATTCCCGCTCCGCCCGTCAGAGTATCTTTTCCGCCGTCACCTATAAGCAGGTCGCGACCTCCGCCTGCTGAGAGTTTGTCATCATTGGTCGAACCTTCTATGTATTCGTTCAGATTTGTACCCGTAATCGTTGTTTTGATATTATTTCTGTCCGGATATTTTTTTGTATCTCTGCTCATAACGTTCGGATTAAACCTTTTTACAACACCAGTTACCAAATCCATTGTGTCAGAAGCGCCTTCTTCTTCGTTCATAGAGAAGCAGACAACAAATTCTCTCAGGTTTGATGTGTCAAAGTTTGTTATTGTGAATTTGTCACCTCCGCGTGTGAATGTGATATTTCCGCCGCTTCCCGATACCGTAAAATCCAGCCTTGTGTATTCGGCATCCGAAGCGCCGCTTTCATCGTAAATGTGAATATTTCTGATATGGTTATCAAATTCGTTCTGATAAGCCTCCTCGTCGTCGTCATCAGCAAAATTATCGTAATTTTTGTACAGTACATTCAAAGCATTAATTGCATCTTTGTTTTTTGTACCGTCCCAGCTTTTCAGAGTATCGATTATACCTTTCAATTCCTCCTTGTGTTCTTCGGCGTCTTCTCCCTGTACATAGTCAAGCTCTCTGTACTGTTTGATTTGCTCATACATATTAATAACATCATCACTCATTACACCGTAGCTGAGGAACACCGACCCGCCTTTTGAGGTTTGGATTTTATCTTTTCCGTCAAAATAGTTGTATTTTACATACGATAATCCTTTACCCAATTTTATCGTATCGTTTCCTGCGCCGGCAGCAAAGGTTTCAAGGTGTTCGTAATCGTCTGTGCCCTGAAGGGTATCACCTGAGCTTCTTCCCTGAAGGTAGTTATCGTACCCTGCCTGAGCGGTTAATTTGCCTTTGCCCTCAATATAAAGACCGTAAGAAGTCATACTCATAAGCTCAGCCAATTTGAACGAATGGTCGCCAACCCAGTGATAGTGAAGCAAGGTTTCGCCTTCTTCTCTTTCTTCGTGGTAATCATCCTCAGCAGAGTGAACAATAATCGTATCCAGCCTGTTTTCCGCTTTTTGTTTGAAGAAATCTTTGAGAATAATTGTACTTTCAGAAGGCTTAGTAAATATTTTGTCGGAATCTTCACCTTCCTTATTTATCCAGTACTCGTTGTAAATATCATATTCTTCACTATAATTCAAAGTCAGTTTCAAGTCGTTTCCGCTTTTGATAAATACAGGTTCACAAACCGGAGAGCCGATATCAACGTACAGACTGTCTTTGGAAGTTGAGTTGTATATTGTGTCAACACCGTTGTTTTTGAAATCAGGTTTGCTGTTAAGTATAATGCAGTTTTCATTCAATTCTACTCCGCCTTCTTCGTCAGAGCGCTCCATGCCGTGATCGTACGGAATGTACTGGTCATAGATATTGCCGCCGTCATTTCGGTTTAAAATATGGGAACCTGATGAGAAATAGTAGTTCACTCTTGTTCCGCCGGTTGAGTTCTTGGCAATATAAATAGCGTCATTACCTTTTCCGCCTGTTACTTCGCCGCCGTCAGAGGAAGCATATATTGTGTCGTTTCCGTCAGAGCCGAAGATTTCATCAGAGCCGCCGTATTTGGCATTTGCTTTGTTAATTGTTAGCCCTTTATTTTTGTTTTTGCCTGTGTCTGCGGGAGTAAAGCCCATACCGCTGATTAAATCGTTAACACCTTTTTCGGCAGTACCTTCAAGGGTAAGTTTTTTGGCATTAAAATCCGTTTTTATGTTCAAATCCTCAAGATTTATGACTTCATCACCCAATTTTATTGTTGTTATTCCTGACTGAGCGTAATTCTTTGCAAAATCCTTGAGTATAACCGAGCGGTATGTTGTCTCCAGCAAAGATTCATCTGAAGTTGGAGCACCGTCTATGATTAGTTCTCCTTCTTCATCATACACTCTGTCATAATTTTTTGAATAATAACTCCCGTAAACGTTTTTAAGATTGGTTACAATTACCAAGTCGCCTTCCGCATTAAATCCTATTCCGTTAACGGGGATTTTGACGTTTTTGTGTCCGTCTTCATCCGTCAGCCACTCTTCGTCGTAGGTTAACAGTTTAATTTCTCTGTCACCTTCCTCGTTTCCGAACAATTCATAATGATATTTTCCGTCGGGGCGGATGTCTGTATAGATATCACTTTCCGTACCGTGTCCTTCGTCACCCGGAAGCGGACCAAAAGGCTCTTCCTGATATTCTACCGGACGTGATATTGTTCCGTCGGAATGATGTACATAATAGTCCTTAGGAATCCTCTTTACGGGAATACCCGTATATCCTGTTTGTTCGGGAATATCACCATATTCATTAATAAATTCTTCGAGTAAAACTTCGTTGTCATCCTTGTCAACAATTTTTGTAATACCAAACGGCTCATAATACTCTGAATAATAATCCTTTATTCTTAAACTGTCCTTTGCATTATATTTGATTAAAAGTGCATTTCCGTATTTTTCTAGTGTGATATCTTCGAGCGAAGAATCCGCAAATTTGAGAATTGTTGTTGCATAATTAGCTGCCGGAGCCCACATAATGTCATTACCGTCTCCTGTATTGAATACAAAAGTATTTGTAGAGGGTAAAAATTGCCATTCGCTGTCATGTTTTCCGTCATTTTCTAATATGTCATTACCTTTCCCGCCGTAGATGATATTATGCGTTCCGTTTGTTATATAAATTTCGTCATTACCTTCGCCAGCTCTTATGGTTGCATTATCGATTTGCAAACGGATATTGTCATTACCGTTTCCGCCGTTTACTTCTTCTATGTTTGTATTACCGTATGTTCTAATCCAATCTCCGCCATCTGCAGCATTTATAACAGTATCAGTAGAAACAGGAACACCACCGTATTCCGAAACAAAAGCGTCAAGCGCAACTTCGTTATTATCTTTGTCAACAATTGTTATAATACCATTGTTTACAGAATTCTCCAAATAATAATCACTTATTCTTAAACTGTCATTTGTACTGTATTTGATTAAAAGCGACTCTCCGTATTTTTCAAGTGTTATATCTTCCAGCGAAGAATCCGCAAATTTGAGTTTTGTTGTTGTATTAACGGAGTACGGAGACGAAATAATGTCATTACCGTCACCTGTATTGAATACAAAAGTATTTACAGAAGGCACATACCCTTCGCCGTCATTTTTTCCGTTATTTTCTAATCTGTCATTACCTTTCCCGCCGTAGATGATATTGTTTGTTCCGTTTGTTATATAAACCTCATCATTACCGTCGCCGCCTCGAATAGTTGCATTATCGATTTGCAAACGGATATTATCATTACCGTTTCCGCCGTTAACCGCTGTTATGTTCTGCTTACCGTATGTTCTGATATAATCTCCGCCGTCTGCGCCGTTTATTACAGTGTCAGTTGAAACAGGGACACCGCTGTATTCCGAAACAAAATCATCAAGTGAAATGTCATTATTATCTTTGTCAACAATTGTTAAAATACCATTGTGTTCATAATACTCCGAATAATAATTATTTATTCTTAAACTGTCATTTGTACTGTATTTGATTAAAAGCGATTCTCCGTATTTTTCAAGTGTTATATCTTCAAGTGAAGAATCTGCAAATTTGAAAATTGTTGTTATATCATCAGAATCCGGAGCCGATATAACGTCATTACCGTCTCCTGTGTTGAATACGAAAGTATTTGTAGAGGGTAAAGAATAATGTTCGTCATCAAATTTTCCGCCGTTATCTAATTTATCGTTACCTTTACCGCCGTAGATGACATTATTCGTTCCGTTTGTTATATAAACCTCATCATTGCCGTCGCCGCCTCTTATGGTTGCATTATCTATTGTCAAATGTATATCGTCATTACCTTTTCCGCCGTTTACTTCAGTTATATAAGGATTGCTATCTGTTCTTATCCAATCTCCGTCTTCCGTGCCGTTTACAATTATGCCGGAACCCTCCGCAGGAACACTTTTCCCGATTGCGGAAATATTCAGTGTGTCAATCGGATTTTCGGGATTTATATAATCCTCAGGATTGAGTACCACATTACCGTTTTGCAGATACTCTCCTTCTTCTCCCAGAAAATGCTCCAGCCTAATTTCCAACTCCGCCATAGTCGTAAACCCCTTTCATATATAATATCAATAAACACTTGTTGAGAGATTATAGCATAAAATTAATACTTTTGCACCCCAAATAATTAACTTAGTTTTTTTATACAACAAAAGATAATTTGATTATTAACATTAAGAAGTGTAAAATGACTCGAAATTTGATTGAAAATATCAAAAATTTGAACTCTATTAAACAAATAATCAAAAAATTTTTACAAAAATAACTATTTTTGTTTAAAAAAAATAATTTTGCAGTATTTATCTCTTTATTTTTATAAAATTTACATATAATTAAGCCTAAGGCGGTTTTGACATTCTTTAACATTGCAAGATATAATCAGTTTGTAATATAGGAGAATAAGAGTATGGGTACAAAAAGCATTATTGATTATACAAAAACTCTGACAAAAGAAGAGATTAAAAAAATTGTTAAAGACAATAACATTGAATTTATTAAACTTGAATTTTGCGACATTAACGGAATAATGAAAAATCTTTCGATTCCGGCAGAACAGTTAGACAGCGCACTGAACAATGAGATTATGCTTGACGGTTCTTCAATTAAAGGGTTCAGAAGTATTGAAACCTCCGATATGTATTTTTATCCGGACTTGAAAACTTTTGCAATAATCCCTTGGAGAAGTGATGAAGATGTTAAAGTCGCAAGATTTATCTGCGATATTTATAATCCGGACGGAACTCCTTTTGAAGGCTGTCCGAGATGCAACCTGAAGAAAATGATTGCTCGTGCCGAAAAACTCGGTTACACAATGAATGTAGGACCGGAAGCCGAATTTTTTATATTCAAAAAAGATGAAAATGAGATTCCGGCAACTCTTAAAACACACGATAATGCAGGCTATTATGATGCTGCACCGTCGGACAAAGGTGAAAACCTAAGAAGAATTATGGTTAAAACCCTTAAAGAAATGGGATTTGAAGTAGAAGCAAGCCACCACGAAGTTGCCCGCGGGCAGCACGAAATAGATTTCAAATACGCCGATGCTCTTACTACTGCGGATAATATTATGACGTTTAAATATGTCGTTTCTGCAATAGCGGAACAAAACGGAGCAGTTGCGACATTTATGCCGAAACCTATTTTCGGAATTAACGGTTCCGGTATGCATTGTAACGTTTCTTTGTTCAAAAACGGCAAAAACTTATTCTTTGAACCTAAAAAAACTTATCAACTTTCAAAAGAAGCCCTCTATAGTATCGGCGGACTTTTAAAACACGTTAAATCATTCACGGCTGTAACAAACCCAATTGTTAACAGTTATAAAAGACTCGTTCCGGGTTATGAAGCACCTGTTTATCTGGCTTGGAGTCTTGCAAACCGCTCTGCACTAATCAGAGTTCCGGCTAAACGCGGTAACGCCACAAGAATAGAACTTCGTTCACCTGACCCGAGTTGCAACCCGTATTTGGCTCTTACCGTTATTCTTGCAGCAATTCTGGACGGTGTAGAAAATAAGATTGAACCGCCCTTGCAGATAGAAGAAAATATTTACCACATGACAAAGAAAGAACGTAAGCGTGCTAAGATAGATTCTCTGCCTGCAAGTTTGGAAGAAGCGATGGAATTATTGGATAAAAATGACATTATAAAGGATGCTCTGGGTGAACATATTTATAATGAGTTTGTAAGTACAAAAGAAAAAGAATGTGATACTTTCAGAACCTATGTAACACCTCTGGAAGTTGAAATGTACCTTAACATGAGATAAAACGAAATTTATCTTCTCCCAAAATGGTAAATCTAATTTCACCCAAAAAGGTGCACCGAGTTGCACCTTTATTATTAATGCAAAAAATTATAAAAAATTAGTAAAATTATAAGGAAATAACAATGGCTAAAAGTATTAATGAAAAAGAGACTACGGTTGTTTTGACCAAAATTAAAGATGAAAAAACAAAAAAGAAAGAATTAAGGATTAGAAAAGTTGTAATATTTACCGTTGTTTTGTTTGCAACACTAATTATCGGTTCTCTTTTTGCACTAAAAACTACTAAATTTATATGTTTAGATGATTTATCTTCTGTTAATAAATCTGATACCGGTTTTATGATAATATCATCAATTCTTGTTATGCTTATGACACCTGCGTTGGCTTTATTTTACGGAGGAATGGTTCGTAAGAAAAATGTACTGGGTACAATTATGCAAAGTTTTGTGGCATTGGGTGTTGTTTCCGTTATTTGGTTTTTATACGGATACTCTCTTGCTTTTGGAGGTGACGGAAACATAATCGGAAACTTAGACTTTGCTATGTTAAAAAACGTTTCTCTTGCTCCAAGTGAGGGTTTAACAATACCGCACCAATTATTTTTCATATTTCAAATGATGTTTGCCTGCCTAACTCCTGCGCTTATAACAGGTGCTTTTGCAGAAAGATTCAAGTTCAAAAGTTACCTTTTATTTTTAATTTTATGGGTAACTCTTATTTATTGTCCTCTTGCTCACTGGGTTTGGGGCGGAGGCTGGATAAGCAAAATCGGCGGAATTGACTTCGCAGGCGGATTGGTCGTCCATATTGCTTCAGGTGCTGCCGCACTTGCCTGCTGTATTATGCTCGGAAGCAGAAAGGGTTACAAGACAGAAAATATGCCGCCCCACAATTTAACCTTAACTTTTATCGGTTTGATGTTTCTTTGGGTAGGCTGGTTCGGGTTTAATGCGGGGAGTGCCTTATCGGCAGACGCATTAGCAACAACCGCATTTATAAATACTCAATTGGGTGCCGCTTCAGGACTTCTGGCTTGGCTGGGTGTTGAATACTTACACAGAGGAAAACCGACCGTATTGGGAGGGATGTCCGGAACTCTTGCAGGATTAGTCGGAATT
>JAFXYU010000036.1 GCA_017541565.1 bacterium
GCATTAAGAGGATTAACCCTAAATATCCCACGCAAACCTTTTAAAAAGGCAATGGAACGATATATCCTCGCTAAATATGACGGCACACGTTACAGCTTAAATAAACTTGCAATAGAGTGTGATATGACTCAACGACAAGTCGCAAAAATTATTAGAAGACAAATCTCCAAGCCTAAATTGTGATATCCGGTGCATTTTACACACACTCCCGATGAGCCATCCCATCGGGATTTTTTTATTCTTCAATTGGAGATATGTCATCCATTGGTGTGTTGTAAACTTTGCCATCAATATCTACACATTTTGCAAATGGTACATCACCATCAGCATATGTGTTTGTCCAAGTATAAAGTAAAATTCCTGTTTTATCGGTTTTGCAATTATAAATTTTAGTTCCAAACATTGTGGTGTCTTTGTCTTTTAAAGTCATTGTTTATTCCTTTCTATTTTACAATTACTTTGAATCCGTTTTTAATTTCAGGTTCGTTTGTTTTAAAATCGATGTATTTTGAAAATACTTTTGTCAATTCAATTGAGCAGCCTTCTTCTTCAAATAATGCTAATATGTTTTCTATTCCTGCTTGAGCATTTGATATTGTAAAATATTCAATATTAAATTTTTTACAATGTTCAATAATTTCTTTTACATCCTGTTCCCACACGATGCCTGTAAAATTAATACTTTCGTTTATTGTTTCCAATGTATTTTCATAAGCATAAAAGAAGGATGAATTTATTCCTTGATCCTTTAAACATTTGTCTACTGTTCTTGCTTGTTCTAATTCTTGAATCTTTTTCATTGTTTATTCCTTTCGCTTGGTTTATTTACATTAACATTAATCGATTGTGTGTCGGCACATTTCAACTGTTAACTGAATGTTTTGTATCATTCGGACACAATTTCGCCATAGTAAATATCTTCGGGTTTTTCGGGATCAATTAAACATTCAATACAAAAAACAAATCCCTCGCCGGCATCTTCGCCATTCAGCTTTTTGCACCCGACAAATTTCTTGTCTTCGCTAAAGCCGACAACTTTATAATCGCTTGTATCATTATTAACAAGTCCTTTAATGTGTTTTAATTTATATATTCCGTTTAATTCAATCATTGTCTGCTCCTTAAACCATTTGTTCTCCATCGCTATCTATTATTGAAACGATATCTAAATCACCGCTTGAGCTATCCCTTTTGTAAACAACTTCTTTGAATCCGTTTAGGTCATAATAGTCAAAGCAGCCACATGCACTAATTGCAATTCCGCATTCTTTTGATAATTTTTCAAGTCCTGTGATAAATTTTTGGAAGTTTTTATCATATTTTTTTTCTATTTGTTCTCTTGTTAATTCAGCCATTTTTAGCTCCTTTCGTTTACATACACATTAATCGATTGTGTGGCAGTATATTTCAACTACATTCGGGGTGTTTTGTATCATTCGGACACATTTATTTTTTTACATTCACTGATTATGTATTTGGCAATTTCTCTCGGCTCTTCTAATTGATTTATCATATTGAGAGCATCTCTTACTCCCCTTAAATAATCAGAAATCTCATCATAATCATAGTTATATAAAACCTCATCTACGGCAGCTATGCATTGAATTGCATTAATATGTTCATAATCTTTGACATTATTTAAGTCCATATTTCATTCCTTTCATTATTTATCAAATGTAAAAAGGGTTTGAGACTAACTCAAACCCTTTATTCGCTATTATATTTGTTTTTCTATGTAATAATTTGTCGGTGCATAATTGTTGAAGTTCCACCGCAAGTCCTGATAAAAATCTTGCTTGTAATCGGTATTCTGATGCATAAA
>JAFXYU010000037.1 GCA_017541565.1 bacterium
AGATTAAATCAGCATCATCATATCCCGAAAGTGCCAGAACTTTTGTGTTAAGTCCTAATTTGGAAATTTCCACAATCCCTTGAAGTCCGTCCCTATCCGGCATGTTCATGTCTAACAATACCAAATCCGGTTGATATTTCTTGATTAAATTTAAACCAACCGTAACATTTGTTGCAATCCCAACAACATCAAAAGTCCCTTCCAAAGTCAAGAGTTCTCTAATACCTGCAAGATGTTCATAATTGTCATCAATCAGAAGAATTCTTGATTTTTTCTTAAACTCGTGTCTCATACTCTCTCTTCTCCCCCTATAATTTATAAGTTTCCATTTCTACACTATTCATATTACCTTCGTATAGAGGAGTTTTTCATCAATAAAAAGGTTAATTTTACTGTGTTTGTGGTAGATAATGAGATATAGACCACATGGTCTATGGATAAGTAGAAATTTGATTATTCTTGAATTGCAGACCGATTTTAAAAAAGTCAAGTAGGAATTATTTTTTCAAATATAAGTACTAGTCGGATTGTATGACAATAGTTCAAAAGGGGTAATTTTTACGGTCATTAACAACAAAAAATACCTTTAATGTGACGATAAGTATAAGCAAAACTTGCCATAATTTACTTGGCTGCTTGTTTAGAATTCGACTTCGTTAGAAAAATCAGTCAAGTCAGACTGAAATTTATGGCTCAAACTGTGAAGAAGTTCAATTTCATCATCGTTAATATGGGTAAATATTTCAGTTATAAATTGTTTCATTTTCGGAATAACGCTTTCTACGAGTTTTTTACCTTTAGCCGTTATTCTTAAAAAATACACGAGCCTGTTATTAACATTCCCGAACTCTTTTTTTACAAGTCCTTTTTCCTCAAGAACTTTTAAGATGCGGTTTGTATTGGATTTATCCTTCATGATGATTTCCGAAAGTTTTTGCTGGTATAAATCATCGAAACAGGAAATTGTATCCAACACAACGAATTGCTCACTTGTAATCCCGATATCAAGAGTGTCAAGTTTTTGTTTCAATTGCAACTTTACTCCCCTGATTATGTGATCAATTGAGTAGATTATAGTGTCAATATAATGTTCTTTTTTGATATCAATCATATTTAAAATAAATTATAATAACTTTCTTTCTCATTGTCAATAAGTTGACATGTGAACTTATGTTTAACATTAAGATATAAAAGTTTATTTGTGTTAGAATATATCTGTAAGTGTATCAGTTTTTAGGAGAGAGGAATATGAAGGATAAAACATTTTTGATGATACCCGGACCAACGCCGGTTCCGGAGAGTGTAATGCTTGAGATTGCAAAACATCCTATCGGACATAGAAGTGGTGAATTTTCAAAGATTTTGCATAATGTTTATGAAAATTTGAAATATGTTTTCAGAACCAAAAACGATGTTTTTGTGTATACTTCATCCGGTACCGGTGCAATGTGTGCTGCTTTAGAGAATCTTATTAACGAGGGTGATCATGTGTTGTCACTTGTTCTGGGCAATTTCGGAAACCGCTGGGCAAAGATTGCTCAATCCCGCGGTGCAATCGTTGATAAGATTGAAGTTGAAACAGGAGAAGTTATATCTCCCGAAGTTTTGAAGGCAAAATTAGCCGAGGATACGGAAAAGAAAATCAAAATTGTTACATTGACGCATAGTGAAACTTCAACAGGAGCGGCAAATGATATCAAAACTCTTTGTGCAATTATAAGAGAACACGGTGCTCTTTCTGTTGTTGACGGCGTTACATCTGTTTGTGCAATGGAATGTAATCCTGATGAGTGGGGAATCGATGTTCTTGTTTCCGGTTCACAAAAAGGGTTTATGATTCCTCCGGGACTTGCCTTTTTGGTTGCAAATGAACGGGCATGGAAAGTATATGAAGAATGTAAGCATCCGAGTTTCTATTGGGATTGGGGCGCATACAGAAAATCGGTTCAGGCAGATTCCACTCCGTTTACTCCGGCTGTTAATCTTTTTACAGGTTTGGATAAAGCCCTTGAGATGATTAAATCCGAAGGTATTGAGAATATGAATGCGCGTCACAGACGTCATTCCATGGCATTAAGGAATGCGGTTCGTGCAATAGGTTTGGAATTAGTTGTAAAAGAAGACAAAAATGCAAGCCATTCGATTACTTCTATTTATCCTCCGGAAGGAATTTCTGTTCCTGATATCAGAAAAGTTATAAAAGAGGATTATGACGTTCTTGTCGCAAACGGTCAAAATGCGCTAAAAGACAAAATTTTTAGAATGGGTACATTGGGTTTTGTATGTGACAGAGATGTAATATCAGCAGTAGGTGCTTTGGAAGCAACTCTATATAAACTCGGTTATAAATTTGAACTCGGAAAAGGTGTTGCTACCGTAATTGAGTCACTTGCAAAATAAAAACCATATACAAAGAAGGGTGAAACTTTATTAAGTTTCGCCCTTCTTTTATATTTTCTGTTTAATCTTTCATTTATCCCTCTCTAAAACTCAAATCAGGTAATGACTTTTTGAGGGTTGCTCTGACGTTTGCCATTTGGGCTTCGATTGCATCATCCGTCATTGTAGAATTGGCATCCTGCATTTTTATTCTGAATGCAACCGACTTAAATCCTTCCTGTACATGTTCGCCTTCGTAAATATCAAAGACTTCGCATCCTTGGAAGACATTGTTTGTAACACCTTTTTTGACTATTTTTTCGAGTTCTTCCCAACTTGTTTTATTAGGAACAATTACTGCCAAGTCTCTCTGTACTTCTGGGAATTGCGGAAGTTTTTTGAATCTTGGTACGGATTCGCTTACCGCATCAATAACCATGTTCAAATCAAGTTTGAACAGGAATGCAGTTTGGTTCATTTTGAGTTTTGATAACAATTCTGGATGAATTTCTCCATAGTATCCGATAATTTGCGGCTGTTTGCCTAAAATGGTAAGAACTGCTGTTTTATATGGGTGCAGACATTTATGTGAATCTGCGAGCGGTGAATCTGCAAGCAAAGAATACTTGATACGTTTTGCAAGTCCGAGTTCTGCAAGGAGTTTGTCAATAAGTCCTTTTACGGTATAAAAATCAACTTTACCGGTGCATTCCCACAGAGAATTTTGAATATTTCCCGTGATTACACCTGCTAAAGTCAAAGTCTCTTTCACGCCTGATGATTTCTCATTAGTTTCCGCAACCTTTAGATAACTTCTTCCGATTTCGTATCCCCAAAAATCTTTCTGACCGTTATCATAGTTATATTTCATGCAATTTAACAGACTTGCGGAAAGTGTTTGTCTGAGCATTGCAAATTCTTCCGATGCCGGATTTTCAACAAAAATAGCATGCTCTTTGTCGTAAGTCATGTTGTACTGTTTTAAAAGCGGTTCTCCAATCAGGGAAGATGTTTGAAGTTCATTCAAGCCTGATGCTCTCATAAGTGAGTGAACTTTTTCCATAACTTTCTCCGCAGAGGAAAATTCTGCTGTTCCCGCACGACTTGGAAGTGTAGGTGTAATTTTATCATATCCGTTAATACGGGCAATTTCTTCAATCAAATCGACTTCTCTTGTGACATCATCCGCTCTGAACGAAGGAACAAGAACCCTGCATGCCGCTTCATTTTTGCCTTGAATAGTAAAACCGAGTCGTTCAAGAATAGTAAGACATTTTTCGGTTTCGATTTCACATCCGAGAATACGTTTGATTTGTGCATATCTAAGGGTAATTGTAACAGGTTCTAATTTGTTTACTCCTGTTTCAACCATACCTTCAAATCTTGCATCGGCGAATTTTTCCATAAGTTCAACTGCACGCAAAAGTCCGAGTTTTACTGCCTCGATATCAAT
>JAFXYU010000038.1 GCA_017541565.1 bacterium
CCCAAGAAAAATGGTTTTTATTTTTTAGCGGATATATTTGCTGTGTTTTTAACGCTTCATTGTATGCGTTTGTTAGATTTTCTTCAATCAAAATATACTTAGATGATATTTCAGCAAACTCATCAAAAACTAAAATATAGTCATTCAGATAATCTAAAACTGTTACCATATCTTGATTAAAGAAAGATTGATAAACACCTGTCCCCTCAAAATATCCTTCTTCTTCCAGCGGCACTTTTAGTTCTTGCGGGAAATCAGATGATGGCTTATCAATCAAGAACTTATACAAGGGTTTTATATTAATACATTCCTTTTTGTCTATTGATTTTTGGGTTTCATTATTAAAACACCTTATATCGACAATTTCATCGCCCCAAAATTCAATTCGTGTAGGGTTCTCTTCAAGTGTATAAATATCGGCAATATCTCCTCGTATACTAAATTCTCCTATGTCTGATACCATTGTGGAGCGTTTGTACCCGAGTTTAAAGAGTTTTTTAAGGAGTTCTTTTTGTTCTATTGAATCGCCTACTTTTAAGGTAAAAGAATTTTTATCAAAAAAACTCTTCTTGGGAAATTTTTCAGTAAATCCCTTGATTGGAGCAATTATTATATCGGGAGTGTTTAAAAGTACGGAAATTTGCTTTTGATAATCATACAAACTGTCTGACACGGTATCATAAGGGGAAACGTTTTGATATGGGAATATTTCCGATTTTAAATTAAAAAGTCGTTCCATATCGGCAGAATATCTTAGAGCAGATTGTTCGGTAGCGGTTATAAAAAGAACTTTTTTCCCGCTTACGGAGTATATGTATTTAAGAAATAAAAGTCGACAGAAGGCAGTCAAACCTGTTAGAGTAAATGACGTACCCTTTCTAATATTTCTTGCAAAATAATCAAAAAAAGAACTTTTTTCTAACTTCATTTATCCAAATCCGATATTAACAAAATTATACCAGATTCCATAAAAGTATTCTATAATAACTCTTATACATTGGGGCTTTCGTATTGAATACCCATGTTTTTCAATGCATTAATAAAACGTTCGGCACATGCGTATTGTACCTCCGGCGGAACAACGCGGAGAATTTCTACCGTTTTGGAAATTATCGGATCTTTGTCGTACCATCTTGCACCGTTTACGGGTTTTACCAAATCATAAAACCTGTCGAGCGCCTCTTTTGAAACCTTTTCTTCAAGTTTATCAAGGAAAACAACTGCATGTTCTCTTAGTTCTTCCTGATAATTTTTCAAAAGTTCAATAACTTCCAACAATTTAGGATCGTGGTCGTACCATCTTTTATATGCAGCCATCTCCTATATTCCCCCTTTTATTACGGAAGGATTAACTTCCATTGTTTCTTCGTTAATTCTTTTTATTTTAGCACCGAGTCCCTGAAGTTTATATTCAAAATCTTCGTATCCTCTGTCAATGTGGTGAAGTTTTTCAACCGTTGTTTCTCCGTTAGCCATAAGTCCGGCTACAACAAGTGCTGCACCTGCTCTCAAGTCACTTGCCACAACCGTTGCGCCTTCAAGTTTCTTTACGCCCTTTATAATTGCGTGATTTCTGTCCTGATGAATATCAGCCCCCATTCTTCTCAAGTCGGGAACTTGCATGAATCTGTTTTCGTAAAGACTTTCGGTAATAATTCCGACTCCGTTTGCGGTAGTCAAAAGTGACATTGCAATTGCTTGCAGGTCTGTAGGAAATCCCGGATACGGCTGGGTTACAAAATTTATTGAGTTAAGTCTGTTTCTTGAACTTACTTCAATTGTTGTAGGTTCAACCAGTTTAATGCTTGCACCCATTTGAATTAATTTATCATTAAAGAAAGTCAAATGTGCCGGATAAACGTTTTTAATAATTGCTTTTCCCTTTGTTGCAACAACAGCCGCCATAAAGGTTCCGGCTTCAATTCTGTCGGGAATTGTTGTATATTCTGCGGAATGTAAACTATCCTGTTTTACTCCGTTGATAACAATCTCAGAAGTTCCGGCTCCTGTAATATCGGCGCCGATTGTGTTAAGGAAGTTAGCCAAATCAATTATTTCAGGTTCTCTTGCCGCATTCTGAATCCTTGTTGAACCCTCTGCCGTAACTGCAGCGAGCATAAGGTTTTCTGTTGCACCTACTGAGGGTATATCAAGATAAATATCCGAACCGATAAGTTTTGAAGCCTTTGCGTGAACGTAACCGTTTTCTATTTTGATTTTTGCGCCAAGGGTTTCAAGTCCTTTTATGTGAAAATCAACTCGCCTTTCTCCGATTGCGCATCCGCCGGGAAGTGCAACGATTGCTTCTTTACATCTGGACATTAAAGCGCCGAGTATAATAAAAGATGCGCGCATTTTGCTGACTAATTCATATTTAGCGGTTATTGAAGAAATCTCTGAAGCATCTACTTCAACAGACTTTTCTTCAGTATTGTACTTGATTTTTGCTCCCAATTCGGATAAAACGCTAAGAATGATATCAACATCAGTAAGGTGCGGGACGTTGTAAATTTTGGTGGAGCCTTTAACCAAAACCGTAGCCGCAAGAATCTTTAATACAGCATTCTTTGCGCCTCCTATTGAAACTTCTCCCTTTAAAGTTTCGCCTCCGATTATTTTAAACTTCTCAGTCAAAATCTCCTCCAACCTATAATAATCATACTATCAATGCATGTTATTGTAAAGAGGTCGTTTAAAGGATTTAAAAAGCATAATTAATTCTCTGTTTCAGAATTGTGCATATCATCAATATCTTGAGAATTTAATTCTTCTTCAATGAATTTTATAAAATTTTTTATTCTGGAATCAATGAAAACTTTGACTTCATTAACGACATCAACCTTATTTTTATCAAAAACTCTGCCGGGCAGTCTTCCTGAATAAAAATTCCTTAAAACAGTTTCTTCATCCGTGCCGAGTTTTTCAAGTTTTTTCTTTGCTTTGTTTGATAGTTTTAGATTATCAAGCATCAAAGATATTTGTTCTTCCGCATCAAGACTGTTATCTTCAAGAAAAGCCATAATACTGTTAACGGTTTCTTTCTTTCGTTGTCCATCAACGCTATTGTTGCTGTCACCGAAGAAAGGATTTTTTGAATTATTTATGTCGCGAATTTCCATAATAATCCTTTCTGTTACGAATTATACAGTATTAATATCGGCAAAGTTTTTGAAAACTTTAATACATATTTACAAAAGTTAATACATTATTGCTCAAAAAGAGTTTTTTCACCGTATGCGGTTAATCTGTATTCTGATGCTCCGACAACACCGGTTAAATCAGGCAAGCATTCTATATAATCTCTGTTAATACCTTCCTGAATTACGGCATGGTCAAGTATAATTGCCATATTCTGCATTAATTTTGCATTAAGTTGTTTGAGCGTAAATCTTGGTTTTTGTTCATATTGGGTAAAGTAATATGCCGTCAGGAGCAGGTAATCAATCCTTTTTTCAACCTTTTTACCTGACATGTAGTTTAAGAAGGCGTTATCTTTTTTTATAGTCGGGTTGGGCTTAAACGACAGTTCTGTTTGAGGGTTATTCATTGAATTGTCAAGTATGTTTTCAAAATTAGCCGGTTCGGATTTTTGAATGGGCGGTGTTTGATTACCTGACGGAGCATAAAACACATCAAGATTCTTTTCTGTTTCCTGATGTTTTTCAAAATCTTCCTTTGAAGGAATATCCTTGACCGGAGTTTCTTCTACGGGTTCCGGTTTTGGCATTCTTTTTAATTGCTCATCAATTTTTTTTTGAGTTATTTTATGTTCTTCTTTGATTTGTGATTCAACTCTGTTCTTGCCTTCACGAATTTTTTGTTTTTGTGCATAATCGCTTGCCGAACTTACCCATCTCGCAAACTGATCAACCACAGCATCTTTATCTGTTGTGGTTAGTGAAAGTTGGTATTTCCCTTTTGTAGCTCTAAAAGAATAAGTCGACATATCCCCGTCCTAAATCTTATTATTTATCTTTGTCTTGTAACAGTTCTTCACGCCATTTGTTGAGTTGCTCTTCAACAAATTCCAAATCATCGGATTTCAGTTCGATTTCTATGTCACCCTTCTTCATCTTAAAAACGTAATCGTGCATACAACCTCCTTAACTATTTCAGTGTATATTAAAGTTTGTAATCCTGCAAGTATATTTTGAGCATCAGTTAAAACGGTGTTTTGAGAGCGGGTAGCAAAAAAATTTTTTAGGTTTTTTTTAGTAATTGTAAAATTTAATTTGTCATAGTATAATTGTTCCAGAGGATTAGGAATATGTCAGATACAGAAACTTTAAACTTATTGAGTTCAGATGCTCTTTTAACAAAGGCTTACGCCAAACTGAACACATCGGCCGAAGGCAGAATTACTGAACTTCGCAAAAAGATGGAAGTGCTTCCGTCCGTTCTTGATACGGACACGCTTTCAAAATTGCGAAACGGTGATTACGGTATTAGTCTAAGGGAGTATACAAATTTGAACACATATAACAACCTTATGACTGTAAAATATGGTGATAAATCAGCAAATTCGTTCCAAAGTTTGCTGAACAATTATTTGCAAACGGATGACGATAAACTTGCAAATGCTAAAAGTTTCATTGACAAAATGAGAGAAAATGGAGTGTCAAATTCGTCAGCATTAAAATTGTATTCAGCACTTCAATCATATTCTCTTGTTTCTTCGTTCAAGAATTACAACTTTGTGAATGCAAAAGTGTAAATTCTTGTTTTTGGTATACTAAAATAGGACATAGACAGAAAAAGAGGTTTTAAAAAATGAAAAAGATTGTAATTTGTACATTCCTGACTGTGGCTGCTGCAGCAGTATTGGTTAATATAGATGACAGATGTGCAACGACTGCTCCGGAATTTTCTTTGAAAAATTCCTACGCAATTACGCTTCGTTACGATAAATCAATGGGTGAAAAGACAGTTAAAGCGGCAGTAATTGACAGTTATTACAGAAGTGTGGCATCAAGCGGGAAAATTATAAGATGGAATACATCAACATTTCCGTTAAAGGTATACATTCAGGACTCTGCTGACGTTCCTGAATATTACAGAGAAATCGTTATGAGTGCATATCAGGCATGGCAACGTGCATCCGAAGGGCTTGTAAAATTTGAATTTGTGGAATCACCTTCAGAAGCCGATATGAAATGCTATTTTAAGAATACCGATAACAAAAAGTCAATCGGAGTTCATTCGTTTACAATAAGCGGAAACAGAATAACAGATTCTACAATTATATTTAACAAAACCGATGAAAAAAATCATAGTTTGGATTCCAAACAATTGTTCTCGTCTGCATTACAGGAAATAGGTCATTCGCTCGGTTTGACCGGTAAAAGTGCAAGCATATATGACGTTATGTATCCGATAGGAACAAAATTTAATACTGAAATTACCGCTCGTGATTTAAAAACACTTGCGTTGGTTTACGCTACTGTTCCGGACATAACAAATGTTGCGCTTTCAAATTCGGAAAGAGCAAACTTGTTTACGGTTTCAGAAATTCTTTCTACGTTGAATACTCCGGTAGGAAATGATACAAAGAATTTGGATGAAGTTGTTGCAAACGATATATCAACGCATCTTGCACTTGCGGAACAATACAGACGCAGAGCAGAGTACGAAAAGGCTTCAAGAGAATATCAAGCAGTTGCTCAGATGAAATCAGACAGAAGAAGCAAATCTGAAGTATATTACGAAATTGCTGTTATGTATCTTGATGCGGAAGAATTTTCAAATGCAAAAAGTTGCGCTGAAATAGCGATGGCAACTGATGCAAATGATTTGACGGATACATTGCCTGCATTGATAGACTATTATACAAAACGTTCAAATTCTGCAATTGAACAGTTGGAGACTATTCTTAAACAAAATCCGTACAACAAACATGCTTATAAACTTCTTTGTCAGATATACAGAGATAAGCACCACGAAAACTTGCTTAATGCAACAATCAGAAAATACGGTAAAACAGCCGGTGAAGAAGAATAGTTAATAACGTTTACTAAACCAAAAGCGGTAATTTTTCTTTAGAAAAATTACCGCTTTTGTCTAATGTTTACAGATTCAGAAGATACTATATTAATATTGTACCGCATATTGTCCACCGTATAAGTTCGGTTTGTGGGGTCGGTGTATTCCCCGAGACAAGCGGTAAGGGCGGATTGTTATCCGCCCTTTTTACGATTTAGATGTATCTTATTTGATCAACTACTTTTGAAACTTTTTCTCTGAAAATCGGATCAAACGGACAGGAAGAAAAACCTTCCAACTTTGCTGCTTCTTCTCTTTTTGTAAATTCCTTGTCTAACATCACTAACTTCCTTAACGCAATATTCATAAAAGACCTCCTACTAATTCTTTATTAACTACACATATATAAAAAGTCATTTTATTTTGAAAAATTGCTTTATATGTAAAGAAATATTAAGACGAATTTACCAAATTACTTTTTCTATCAGTTCAATTTCATATCCGTCAGGGTCTTGAATGAAAGCTATCATTGAACCTTTGCCTGTTAAATCAAACGGTTCGTACAGATATTTATATCCGAGTTTATTCATTTTTGCAGAAAATTTTTCAAAGGAATCAACCGAAAAGGCAAAATGTCCGAAACCTTTTCCCAATTCATATCCGTTATCCGGAGTTTCATCATTAAAAGTCAGTTCAATTTGACAAGTATTTTCCTCATCTGCTAAAAAGTATAGCCAACAGTCCTCAAGACGCTTTTTGTCAACAACAGACATATTCAGTAATTTCGTATAAAATTTCAACGACTCGTCTATATTTTTAAC
>JAFXYU010000039.1 GCA_017541565.1 bacterium
AAACGCATCTTTGTGGTCGTATTGATTTATTAGTTTTTCAAAATCACGACCTTCAATCATTACGGTATCCAAACGTTCATGGATAGCCTCGATTTTTTTAGGAACATTGTGCAGGGATTTACAAGCACCGCCGGAAGTCTTTTTTACTGTTCCGAAAGTATCACCACGACCGCCGAATGAACGTGTAATTAAAAAGTAAAATTGGACTGCCTTTTGAATGTCCGTTATAAATGTGCCGTTCAAGAATTGCAAAAACATCTCACGAGAGCCGAGTAAATGCCTCCATTCTTCAATAAAAGCATTAGGGTGGTATTTGACAATGCGGAACAGATTTACAAGTCTGCCATCAAGATCGTTGTAAACTTCCAAATCTGCCCACTTGTCTTTATAAAACAACACCCAACCGCCTCCGCCGAACGGTTCGATGTAGGATTTAATATCTTCAGGAATGAGTTTGGCAATTGTTTTTCTCAATAATCTTTTTCCGCCAACCCAATTTATTAAACATTTTCTATCAATAGTCATAATTCAAACTCCTTTTTAATACTGTTCAAATGCCGTTTTAATTACCTTCAATAAGACCGCTTGCAGGATTATGCGACCACCCGACATCAGGTGCGACACGTTTCCCTGTGAGGGGATCAGTATAAACTGTGACGGGTTTATACTCTCCTGACTTTTTAGAAACAAGAGCCAATTCCTCCGATAATGTGCCGGCAGAAGAACTAACAGTTCGGTTTTTCTTTTGCAGGTTATAATCTGATAGTGCGTTTACTCTGCATCTGCACCTCCAACCGTTCGGAGGGTAAAAGCTCTGCCAAAACGGATCATCATATCTATAAATAAGTCCGTTAAGCATTGCGTGTTCAGGTCGTGTCGAGGCATCCATAACCGCCACATATTCCCAATACGGTCGATTATCCACATTCTCGTATTGAGTTTTATATCTTCCTGTTTGATAAGCAGTTTGCATATTAACGGAATAAATCGTTTTCAGACGGTACATTGAGCCAAGCTGAACTTTTTCAGCGACACCCTGACTGTCAACCACTATCTGCTCTCCCCACCAACCTTTCTTTTGAAGTGTTGGTTTGAGTTCCTTTGAAAATTCTCGAAATGTTTTCCCTTCAGTTAATGCTTTTTCAAGAGCAGAACGGATGTCTTTTAAAATGTCCTCTCGCATTGCTTTTGCTACTGTGAAAGATTTTTTATGTGCATCTTGCCAAAGCTCGTACCAATCCCATGAAAACTTATTGTTTTTATTCCTGAAATATTTTATTGCTAAAGAGGGTGCGAGTTTGAATAAACTTTTAAGTTGTACCATATGCAACCTCTGCCAATTTTCTTGCAACAGCCTCAATTACATTAACAGTTACCGCATTCCCTGCCATTTTATATAAATGTCCATCAACAAGTCCTATTTTTCGGCCGCATTCAACCATATCATCAGGGAATCCCTGAAGGCGGAAACATTCAAGCGGTGTTAATCGTCTTATTCTGTAATTATCAATCGTTCCCATATTGCAGGATGTATCAAGAGTTTGGGAACAACCTCTACCAACTCTGCCTCTGCGGAGTTTTGATTCAGGATAAGCAAGACTTATTCCATCCCCGACTCGAGCTTCGTCATAACCTTTTTTAGTTCCGTTTTTAACATAATAAAGTCCGGCTTTGCCACCCTGTCCACCACCATTTGCAGTTAGACACGAACCGATTCCTGACGAATCATAAATACGATGTGCTTGTCCTTTTCCTTTGGTTTCATCTAACTGTTTTAATAATGGTTGGCGGCATAAATCACTTTGAGTGCGAATTGTTCCAACTTCATTTCTCTCTTCATTAACCCATTTTTCTTTACTGTTTTTCCAATAGACTATGCTTCCTTTTGGACCTGTGCAA
>JAFXYU010000040.1 GCA_017541565.1 bacterium
GTAGTATTCTGTTCAAAAAATTATGAACCGATTTTAGACAGATTACATGAGATAACAGACAGATTTAACACATATTTTCATTATACAATTACTGCCTACGAAACTGACATTGAGCCGAGAGTTCCTTCAATAGATAAAAGTATTGAAACTCTTTTAAAGTTGGGATAAATAGTAGGGAAACAAAGAATTGCATGGAGGTATGACCCTGTTTTATTAACAGGAAAATATACTGTTGATTATCACATGCAAACCTTTGATAATATGGCAAACCGACTTTCAGAACACATTGACCGTTGTATTTTCAGTTTTGTTGAGATGTATAAAAAATTAGCGGTAAATATGCCCGAATTAAAACCTATAACAGAAGGTGATAAAACCAAACTTGCCCGTGGCTTAGGCGAAATCGCACAAAAATATAATATTCACCTTCAAACTTGTGCTACAAACGGAAACTATGAGCAATTTAATATCTATCCTTCTGGGTGTATGACACTTGATATTTTAGGCAAAGCAAACGGTGTTAAATTCAAAAATCTTAAACATAAAGGAATGAGAAAAAATTGTAACTGTATAGAAACAAGAGATTTAGGCTGGTATGATACTTGTCCTAACGGATGCCGATACTGTTATGCAAATTCAACACCTGAAAAAGCAATAGAAAATTTTAAACTGCATAACCCAAATTCCCCGATATTACTTGGCGAAATAAAAGAAACCGATACAATTCAGCAAGGAAATCAAAAAAGTTTCCTTGCCGAAGATTTGAATTTAAAATTGTTTTAAAAATGAATAATTAACAGGTATAATTATTGCTTGCAATGTTTATGCTAACATTAATTTATGAGTAATATCGATTTAGATGAATTTCGCGAGTTTATGGCATCGGGTAAAGTTGTTGAAGGTGAAATGCTTAAAATATTTAATATTTTGAGCCAAGAAGCCATAAAGATTACTATGGAAATCAACAACAAATATCATACACCTGAAGAAATTGTTGATTTGTTTTCAGAACTTACAGGAAGAAAAGTAGATAAAACATTCAGACTTTTTCCACCGTTTTATACTGATTGCGGGAAAAATATAACAGTCGGAAAAAATGTATTTATAAATGCTTGTTGTAAATTCCAAGACCAAGGCGGAATTACTATTGGTAATGGTGTTTTAATTGGACATAATGTAACTTTAGCAACCTTAAACCACGATGAAAGACCTGAACATAGACAGAATATTTATCCCAAACCAATTAAAATAGGTTATAATGTTTGGATAGGTTCAAACGCAACAATTTTACAGGGTGTAACAATAGGTGATGGTGCAATAATCGGAGCAAATGCCGTTGTAACGCGCGATGTTCCTAAAAACACAATTGTAGCCGGCATTCCTGCAAGAGTTATAAGGAAAATAAAGGAGTAAAAATATGAGTATTTACGGTCAAACAAAAGGAACGGAATTCGAAAAACAAATTGCACAATTAGCAACAGGTGAAGCAATGGGCGGAATGATGTATTATGCTTTGGCTCGCATTGCACAAGATTTTGGGTTGGAAGAAGTTGCAAAAGAATTTATAGGCATAGGCAATCAAGAAACAAACCACGCAGGATTTTATGCAAC
>JAFXYU010000041.1 GCA_017541565.1 bacterium
ACAGCATTTATAATCGGAACATTTAAAGAATTTCCGCTCGGTAATATCAAACCTCAAGAGAATGCTGAATATGAAACAACGATGTCTGTTACTTATGCAAAATTAATCGTTGATAAACAGGAGGTCTTTGAAATTGATGTCCTTCAAAACATCTACAAAGTAGGAATGATTGATGTATTGAGCAAGTTCAAAAAGAATATAGGTGCATAAGTTGGAAGATTCAGTTCTAAAACAAAAAGGTATGAAAAAAGGGATTACGGAGGAAATTGCCACTCGCAAGCGTGCATTGAATTTTTATTCTTTGGCAAACATCCTCCCCGATCCTGATATTGTCTTAAAAAAGCAAGGCAAAGACATTAGGATTTATAAAGAATTACTTTGTGATCCGCACGTTTTTGCTTGTACTCAATCACGCAAAGCCGGTGTTTTATCTTTAGATTGGGAAATAAACAGAGGACTTGATAAAGACCAAAATGCAGAAGATGTGGAAAATTTATTAAAGAAATTAGACATACAAAAAATTATGTCCGATATTTTAGATGCGACACAGTTTGGTTTTCAACCTCTTGAAATTATGTGGAAACGAGATAAATCAGGTCATATAATGCCTGAAAGAGTAACTGCGAAACCGCCTGAATGGTTTTGTTTTGATGATGATAATAATCTTAAATTCAGAACTAAAGAGAATTATTACGGAGAGGTTGTTCCTGCAAAGAAATTTTTACTTGCACAGAATAATCCATCATACAATAATCCATACGGTGAACGTACCCTTTCTCGTGTCTTTTGGAATGTAACCTTTAAAAAAGGTGGACTTAAATTTTGGGTAGTTTTTACAGAAAAATACGGAATGCCACACCTTATTGGTAAACATCCAAGAGGTTCAACAAAAGAGGAAACAAACTCTCTTGCGGATATGCTTGAGGATATGGTGCAAGATGCTATTGCTGTTATTCCTGACGATTCATCTATTGAAATTCAGGAAGCAAGCAAATCATCATCTGCCGAAATTTATGAAAAACTAATCGATAAAATGAATACCGAGATATCTAAAGCAATTCTCGGTCAAACCTTAACAACTGAAATCGGATCAACGGGAAGTTATGCCGCATCAAATACGCATATGCAAGTCCGTCAGGATATTATTGATTCCGATAAAAAACTTGTTGAAGGTGTTATAAATCAACTGATTCAATGGATATATGAAATCAATTTTGGTAATGCAGAAGTCCCTGTTTTTGAATTATATGAACCTGAAGATGTGGATTTGACTTTGGCACAAAGAGACAAAATCCTTTCTGACACAGGAGTCAAATTCACAAAAGAGTATTTCATTAAGAATTATGGTCTTGAAGAGGAGGATTTTGATATCAGGGAAGATATTATCCCTGCAAGTCCGAACTTTAAAGAGTTTAAGGAAGAGGAAGAAAAGCTCATTCCCGGACAGGCACAAATTGAGAATTTATTTAAATTCATAACTGAAGGTGATTTGAATAAACAGGCTCAAAGTATGCTCTCACCTTTAATAAAACTATTTGAATCGTGCGAAAGTTACGAGGAAGCATTTGAATTGCTGACCGATAAGAACCTGCACAGCAAACAGTTTGAACAAACTATTCAAAAAGCATTATTCCTTTGCGAATTACAGGGAAGGAGTGATGGATTAGATGAATAAACAATTAACTTTTTTTGATTTTTTCTCTGGAATTGGCGGTTTCAGAATAGGACTTGAAAGAGCAGGATTTAAATGTGTTGGATATTGCGACAACGATAAACACGCAAACAAACTATACAGTAATTATTTTAATACAGAAGAGGAGTGTTTTTTTAATGACATCACAACAATTAACACCGCAGAACTCCCCGATTTCGATATCTTATGTGGCGGATTTCCTTGCCAATCTTTTTCAATTGCAGGAAAAAGACGAGGATTTGAAGACACAAGAGGCACAATGTTTTTTGAAGTCGCACGGATTCTCAAAGACAAAAAACCAAAATATTTTATTCTCGAAAACGTTAAAGGCTTACTTAATCACGATGGAGGAAGAACTTTCCAAACAATACTTAAAATTCTCTCCGACATTGGGTATAAAGTGCAATGGCAATTACTTAATTCTAAGTTCTTCGGCGTTCCTCAAAACAGAGAACGTGTCTACATTGTTGGATGTTATGGAAACGAATGTATCGGAAAAATATTTCCTATCAGCGGAGCAAGCAGCAAAAATTCTTGCACAGGTCCAAAAGGAAGCATAGTCTATTGGAAAAACAGCAAAGAAAAATGGGTTAATGAAGAGAGAAATGAAGTTGGAACAATTCGCACTCAAAGTGATTTATGCCGCCAACCATTATTAAAACAGTTAGATGAAAC
>JAFXYU010000042.1 GCA_017541565.1 bacterium
AAATGAAACTCCTGATACGGAACGTACAGCAATATATGTTCTCAAAGATTTCAGAGAAGGTCGCTTGGGTAAAATAATTTTGGATAAATTGCCGGATTAAATTCTGTCTCAAATTTGTTATCAAAGTGAATGCTTGACGATATTTTACCCTAATTAATAACATTTGTTAAAAAATGGATATTTTTTTTCTTATTTATATGTTTGTGATAAAATATTTGTATATCATGAACTGGAGTCGATAGTGAAAGTACTATCAAAAATATACAAAAATTTTATAACTTTATTGTTGGTATCATGCGCCCTGATGATACCGAATTGTGTTTCTTTTGCAGAGGATGAGATTGATGCTGCTGATATGGAATTTGTGGAAGAGGCGACTCCGGATGCGGATACATCATATATTAACGATATTCAGATACTCGGCTCCAATATTATAAAATCTGATTATATTCTTTCCAAGATGGCTCTTAAAAAAGGTTCTTTATACGATAAAGAAGCAATGCAGGCTGATTTAAAAACTATTTATAAACTCGGATATTTTACAGAGAAAATGAAAGCCATTCCTGTTAAAAATTCTAACGGAACGATTTCATTAAAGATTATTGTTGAAGAAAATATTCCTGTAACAGATTTTACCATAGAAGGTAATACGGTAGTTTCATCGGAAGAAATTATGTGTTATCTTCTTCCTCTAAAGGGAAAACCGCAAAATATTTCTGCTATAAATCAGGCAATGGAACAAATAAACCAGTGTTATTATGATAAAGGTTACATTCTGTCAAAAATCGACTCCATTTATGATGACCCCGACGGAACTTTAAACCTGAGTATAACAGAAGGAAAGATTAACAAAATCCTAATTTCCGGCAACGAAAAGACAAAAGACTATGTTGTAGAGCGTAACATTATGACAGAGCCGGGAAGTGTTTACAACGAAAATCAAATGAAACAAGATTTGGTAAGGTTGTATTCCACACAGGCATTCAAAGATGTAAACCGTTCAATAGAACCAACAGAGGAAGATCCGGACAAGTTTGACATTACTATTGAACTAAAGGAGCAGAGAACGGCATCTGTTTCAGTAGGCGGCGGTTTGGATTCTGCAACCGGTGCATTCGGTTCACTTGGTATTTCGGATAACAATTTCCGCGGACGAAATCAGAGAGTTTCATTAACCGGTATGGTCGGCTCCGGTATTCTTATGAGCGATTCTTCTATTAAAAACAACATGAACTATCAGGCAGAATTGAGTTTCTTTGAACCTCATTTTTTGAATTCGGATAATTCATTGATGAGCAGAATATATTACAGAGAACTCGGAAGTTACCAGATACCTCTTGCCATAGAACGCAGAATCGGATTGGAAGGTACTGTTGCGCACAGAATGAAGGTAAATCCTCGTTTGTCATCTACATTGACTGTCGGCGGAGAGTACGTTCATTTGAAAGAGGGTGACTGGAATAGTATTTCAAAAAAATACGAGAGTCACGGACTCAATATAAAAGATCGTGCCAAACAACTTGAAGGCGGTTATTTCTTAAAGATTGCTCCGGGGCTTTCATATGATTCAAGAGATTCTGCCGTTAATCCTCGTCACGGTGCATTGGCTGCAATCCGATATGAAGAAAACTTCGGACTTCAAAAATTCGGACAGACAAACGGTCGTTTAACAGGTATGGTTAAGAAATACTATCCGGTAGCAAAGAAATCTTCTTTGACATTTACGGGACGCGGCGGTTTGAAAATCCATGGCGACGATATGCCTGAATTTATGGCATTTCGTTTAGGTGGCCCGTATACAATCAGAGGGTACAAAGTTAATGGTGTAGGTACAGGTACTTCGTTTATTATGGGTTCTGCAGAATTGGCAACACCAATTCCGTTTTCAGACAGGCTAAGGGTTAATTTCTTGCAGAACTTGAGGCTGACATTCTGGGTTGATGCAGGTACCGTATTCAATCCTACGATATCAAGCGCTTTATATGACAGACCTCTTCACGCTATCACGGCAGGTTTTGGTTTGAAGATTCATATGCCGGGTATAGGACCGTTGTCTATCGATTACGGTTTCCCTGTTACAAATCCGGGACCGAACGGATCTCGTCACGGTTACTTCACGTTTGGTGCGGGTGACATGATGTACTAAATTTGGTAAAATAATTAATTGAAATAAATGAAAGGAGTTACAATGAAGGGAATTAAATTAGGACTTGCGGCTTTGGTTATGATGGCAGTAGTAGGTGTTGCAAATGCGGCAGGCGTAGGGTATATAGATTATGCAAAAGTAATTGATAATTATGATTACGCTAAGCAGGTTACAAAGGAAGTTGATGCAAAAGGACTTGAAATGCAGCAATATCTTGTTGATAAAGAAAAAGAATATAAATCATTGGATACGCCATTGAAAAAACAAACTTTTGAAGAAAAAATTTCTCAGGAATTTAAACAAAAAGAAGCAGCATATATGGCATTAAAAGAAAAAAGAGAACAGGAAGTATATAGCAAGATTCGTGAAGCAGCAAAAGCCGTAATGGTAGAACAAAAACTTGATGCAATTATGGATGTAAGAGGAGTTTTTGTCGGCGGTGTTGATGTTTCGGACATTGTAATTTCTAAACTTAAAACTATGAAATAGTTTAAAATACGTTTACCTCGCACATTATGAAAATAGGGGAAGAATATGTATAACAAAAAAATGCAGTATGTAATAAAATCGGTTCCTAGTGATGATATGCAGGCAATGGAGAATCTCTTAAATGAAATGTCTTCGGAAGGCTGGGACTTATACACGATGCATGAGGTGGAAACAAGTTCTTCTTTTGAGTTTCATTGTATATTTATGCGCGAGCGTCAGGATGAAACAACAACGGATTTGGACGATATTGTTAACATAACAAGTTTCAAATATCGTATGGAAAAAATGTTGGCCGCTCCTTCCAGTCCCTATGCTTCCTGTAAAGAAATACAGTTGAAGATTGCTAATCAGAAAGAGAGAATTAAAAAAATTAAATCTCAACTTGAGAGTGAAACACTTTCTCCGGATAGCAAAAATCAACTTAACAGCCAGATGTCTGACGAATTGAAACAGTTAGAAGATTTGAAACAATCGCTTGTGAATGAAATTGCGCCGGATACGATGTATACAAACATAAAAGAAGAGAAGTTTGTTGTTAATTTGTCGGAAGAGATTTTGGAAGTAATTTCAATGGAGGGTAACGACAATCTTCTTGCCGAAACGGTGAAAATTAGACAGGAACTTGCTGATAGGCTTGGCTATGTAATTCCTCATATTCATTTTCATAATAGTGATGAACTTGGGCAAAATGAGTTCAGTATAAAAATTCATGACATAGAACTCTTTAGA
>JAFXYU010000043.1 GCA_017541565.1 bacterium
AAATGGGTATCTAACGGCAGAGTATATCTGCCACGCAGATACCCATCGATGATAGCAGAAGAATAAACAATGGCTTCTGATGCCACCTCACGATCGACAGTTTCCCCACCATCATCATTTGTCAGCTGGATAAGTATAGGGGTAGAGATGTGTGTTTCAATGTCCTCGATCGTGCAATATTCCATTAGATTCCTCTCAAAACTCTAACTTCCTGACCTTCAGTTACCGAATCTTGAGCATATCCGTTAACCAATGCACCACCAGTTGCTTTTACAGCTTTTCCGTTTGCATCAGATGCAACAGGCTCTCCTGCATTTATAGTTCCTGCGGATAGTACAAGCAGATTTCCTAAAACCGCAACGGGTGCATATTGACCGCTTTCAATAGCGACATCAGAAACACCGAGAGCCTTTTCACCGGCTCCGCAGTATGCACCGTCAAAACCGATAAATCTGTGTTGTTCTATATTTGCAGTTGCTTTTACGGATTCAATCAATAAAGGTTGATATAATTTATTTGCCATTAGATTCACCTCCGTCTTTATCTTCACTTTTTGTTTTTACATCAGGCTTTTTAGTTTCTGTTTTTGTTGTTTTTTCGGTTGTTTGTTTTGTAGGGGTTTTATCTTTTACCAATTCAACATAACCTTCAAGTTTTTTAGCCTGTAGATCGGTTAATTCGATAATTGAACCCTCGCCTCTTGTTTTACCATCGTGCAGAATGTTTGTGTTTTTCACCTTATATTTAGCCATTTTCTTCCTCCTTAACGATTACTTCCTTTTGAAGTTTTAAATCTTCATCTCTGTCGTAATTTGGATCAGTAACACCTGAAATTAAATAGCCGGCTTCTGCACCAACCAAGAATGGTGTATATATATCCGTTGCTCTGATATATTTAACTTTGTTACCTTCTTTGTTGTATTCATCAATATTAAGAGCATCTTTCTTTCTGACTGTATAAGCAAAAGACGGATCGTATTCAGTTCTTGATGCACCTAAATTCGGAACATAAGCCAAGACGATATTATCTTGCCATATACGAGTGAAGTTGCCGTTTGCATCAGCAAATATTGATTTACCAACAACAATGTTTTCAACTTCAAATATCTCTTTTAACAGTTCCAAAGAAACTAATTTATTGAGGTTATTTGAAATCAAACCTTTTAATTGAGGGTGTCTTTTCAATGCTGACCAAGCCTCTTGACCTATAACCATAGTGTTTGGATCTTGTGCGATTTTAGATGAAACTGCATTTTTTGCATCTTCAACAACACCGACAGGATCAGAAACACCCCAATTAAAACAAGACTTTCCTGATAATATTATCTTGTTTGTGCTTGCATAATTGCTTGGGTTTTGAACCAAATCAGCACATTCTTTTTCGTGCTTTAATTGCAAACCGTTAGTTACAACATTGGTTGCGTGTAATTGCAATTTAACTTTTTCGGCTTCCTGTTCCTCACGATAATCGATTGGATAAGAGAGGTCGTGTTCTGTTAATGTTGCAGTATGTTTTGTGAAACCCTGCGGAGCAATAACATTTGAATTCGCACGAATAGCTCTTTCAGTATCGTAAATATTGAAAGCTTCCTTGTTGAATTGAAAAATGTCAATTTTTTCTTTCTCTGAATAGATGGTCGGGAATAATACATCAGCAACAAAAGCGTTGTTTTTGTAACCACGAGCAACTTCCGAAAGGTACGCATTTATGCGTAAATCTTCAAGTCTTCCCATTTGATCTCCTTAAATATTTAACTTTAGTAATGCATCTCTGAATGAGATCTGTTCTTTAGCGGCAAGTGCTTTTGCCTCTTTGAATATTTCCAAACTATCCTCATCGGCGTTTGCAAATTTTTCAGTCTCTTTTTCTGTGTCTGCTTGCTTTTCTTTTGTAGCAAGTTCTTGGTATGTGATTTGGTTTGGCAGAGATT
>JAFXYU010000044.1 GCA_017541565.1 bacterium
ATAAAGGTTGATAAATTCGGTTTTGGACTTCCTGTCGGACCGACTTTGTACAAAACAAAAATCGGCGATGTAGAAATTTTGGTACATGCTCTGCTTTTGGGCGGATATGTTTCTTTCCCAGATGATGAAAAAGACTGCGATTTGCCGGAGGATTCACCTGAGAGGTTCATTAATAAACCAATCTGGCAAAGATCAATAGTCGTTTCCGCAGGTGTGATTTCAAATGTTATATGCGGTATTTTGCTTGTTATGCTTGTTGCCACGGTTTCAGGCAAACTTCCTTCCGGAGATTTTGAAATATACGCAGATCAAATCAGCGCACCTAAAGAAGCAAGTATATGGCAATCAGGACTTCAATCGGGTGACAGAATATTAAGTGCAAACGGATGTGAAATACATAATGTCTATTCTCTTGTTACAATCATAAAAAATAGTGCAAAAGACATTGGTTATGTAACTGACAAAACTGTCGAAAAGAATTATGCAATGCTTAAAAAATTAAACCCCGGTCTGTCAAGAGATGAAATAATACCGAATGGAATTGCAATAAGGCTTCCGGAAGAACCCGCTCAAGATAAAATTACGTTGGACAGATTTATGGCAAAAGGTGCAAAATATTTTAAATTTGAAGGGTCTAAGGTCACTGATGAAATTAAAGCGCTCGAAAAAAACGTTGATAACGGCAGAACGGTATACATTTCTGATGGCAAATATACGCTTTTTGATGTGGCAAATGCCGTTTCAAATGAATTACATCCTGTTATCTTAACCGTACAACGGGGGGATGAAATAATAGAACTTAATCCTATATATCCTGATTCAAAGGGTGTGATAGGAGTCGGACTCAGCGCAAAACAAACTATGATTGATACAAAAAATCCTATATCAATAACGAAAGAAAGTATAGTTTACCTCTGGGATAATACCTATACAATGATGTATTCATTAGGACAGTTGTTTACCGGAAATATTCCGTTAAAGGATATGCACGGTGTTGTTGCAATCACAAAAATCGGAGGAGATATGATTGATAAAAGCGGAAAATCTGCGGGATTTTTGCTTGCGGCACTCATATCTATGAACCTTGCGATATTAAATATCTTACCGATTCCGGCTCTTGACGGCGGGCATTTGATGTTCCTTCTTTATGAAAAAGTTGCAGGAAAACCGCTTGATGAAAAAATTATTGAAATGATTTCAACAATTTTCTTTTCCTTGCTCATTATTTTGATGATTGTGGTTGTGTTTAATGACATAACTCTGCTCGTGAGAAAATAGATATATTCAATGTCCTGCCGACTTTGGTTTCGTATTGTAAAGATTTTATAACAATTTGGCATGTTTTTGATATAATTAAGTAGTTGTGCCGAAAAATTACACACGAAATATAAAACGAGGAAAAGAGAAAATAAATTATGACAAGATTTTTAGTTTTGGTTTTTACCTTTTTGATGAGTTTTACCTCTGCACAAGCCGTTAATGTTGATGCTTTTATGGATAAACATATTGCGCCGATTTCGGATTTTGTTGCAAGTATTATCTTTTTTCCTGTAACAATAATGGGAAGTAAAGTCCCGTTGATTATTTTCTGGATACTTATTGCGGGTATCTTTTTCACTGTATATTTTAAAGGTATTGCTGTATGGGGATTTAAGCACGCAATTGATGTGGTTTCAAAACCTGCAGGCGGCAAAGACGGCTGCGGCGAAGTTTCCTCGTTCCAGGCACTTGCAACCGCACTATCCGGAACAATAGGTATCGGAAGTATTGCAGGTGTTGCAATTTCTATTTCTATCGGAGGTCCGGGGGCGGCATTTTGGATTTTTGTCGGCGCACTTTTGGGTATGTCAATAAAGTTTGTCGAAGCAACCCTTGCCGTAAAATACAGACGATTTAACCTTGACGGTTCGGTTTCGGGCGGACCTATGCATTATATTGCACACGGTCTTACCAGAAGAAAAATGCGCTGGCTCGGTCAGCCTTTATCGGTAATGTTCGCA
Source organism: bacterium (assembly GCA_017541565.1). Lineage (GTDB taxonomy): Bacteria > Cyanobacteriota > Vampirovibrionia > Gastranaerophilales > Gastranaerophilaceae > CAG-196. The sequence goes on from JAFXYU010000044.1 coordinate 2,001, forward strand.
ATCCTTTGTATCGGCGGAGGGCTTACGGGCGGTAATATGATTCAAATCAACCAAACCGCTCACCAAATCGTGTTTATTACCGGCGGTGAACACAGTATATTTCACGGTTTTACTTGGGTAATCGGACTTATTGCGGCAATACTTATAGGTATGGTTGTTGTAGGCGGTATAAAGAGCATAGCAAAAGTTACAACAATCCTTACCCCGACGATGTGTGTTCTGTATATAATTTCAGGTTTAATTGTCATTTGTGCAAACTTTGCAAACATTCCGAGTGCAATAATGCTTATTTTGAGAGAGGCTTTCCATCCGACGGCTGTAGCGGGTGGTGTTTTCGGAACGATAATCATTGGTTTAAGACGCTCTGTACAATCCAATGAAGCGGGAACCGGTGCAGCGGCAATTGTTTATGCAACCGCTCAAACAAAAGAAGCGGTATCACAAGGATTTGTAGCGCTTTTGGAAACCTTCCTGACCGGTGTTCTTTGCCTGTTTACTTCTTTTGCAATAGTATTTTCAGGAGTTCTTGCGAATACCGAAGTGGGTAAAATTTCCGGTATTGAACTTGCTTCAAACGCTTTTCAATCCGTAATTCCGTTTTTCCCGATTATACTTTCAATAATTGCAGTTCTGTTTGCTATGTCCACTTTGATTTCTTGGGCATATTACGGACAAAAGGCTTGGACTTTCCTTCTCGGAGAAGGTAAAAAACGTGTTTTAACCTTCAACCTTATATATTGTGTGTTTATAGTAATCGGCTCGGTTATGAACGTTCAGTCCGTAATTGATATCACTGATGCTATGATGATTGCTCTGTGTATTCCGAACGTAATCGTTTTGTACATACTTGCACCGGAAATCAAGCGAGATTTGAAAGCATACTTAGAAAAGCACGATATGAAATTTGTAAAATTTTAATGCCGTCTATTTTTTTGCTAATTCCTTATTGTATTCAGGTTTAAAATATTTTGCATACAATTTTTTACCGTATTTTACGGCATCATCAATCAGCGTCCAAAAATTTTCTTTTCTGCCGTATCTGAGAAATTCCTCTGCGGATCTGTTTGCAAGAACAATACATTCCCTTTCATAAGAATTTAGTTTTGTTCCCAGTAATGAAAGATAGTATTCATGCACTTCCTGCGCTTCTTTCTTTGAACTCACCTGACCGTCTGAGCCAAGCATCTTTGAAAGTTTCGTAGGTATTGAAACATATACTGAATCTGTCGAATTTGTTACCGGCATATTTTATCCTCTTATTAATATAAAGTATTTTTACCGCAAAAAATTGCCTCTTGTTTTACAGTTTCCAACTTTTTGATAAAATTTACTTATGAAAATATATTTGGATGCAGGAACAACATATTCGAAAATAATATCGGACGAGAATTTTATTGATTCCGAATATTTTGTTGAGGACATGAACGGCAGATACTATTACATTTTACCGTCAAAAATTATTAAGGCGAAAAATATTATTCCGACAGCATCCTGCGGACACATGGCAAACGCAAATGAAAATGAAATAATCGCTCTTGCTAACGGTGCAAAAAAGCGTGATATAGATTCCGATGCAACGATTCTTGATTTGGGAAGTCGTGACGCTAAGTGGATAAATTTCCGTAACGGAAAATTTCACGATATGGACTGGAACACTTCTTGTGCAAGTTCGACCGGCGCAACGGTTGAAATGCTTATGAAATTCTATGATATAAAACCCGAAGATTTGATGTATGAAGAAGAAAAATTCACCGTAACCTGCGGGATTTTCGGTATGGAAAAGATTATGGACTCAATTTCTGTGGGGGAAAAACCTTCTCATGCGGTTTCAAAATTTATTCACGGAATAGCATACAATGCTTGGAACTTTTCAAAACAACCGAAAAAACTCTACCTTTCAGGCGGTTTTTGTGAAAATAAATGTTTTGTAAAATCGCTTGAACAATACTGTGAAGTTGTTCAACTGGGGCGGTTTGTATTATGCGAGGGGTTGTTTTAACAATTGAATCCCCGCCAATCTTGTTCCGTTCTGCTGTGATAACTCTGTTCGGCAAGTTTTGCACCCTGTTCCGTGTAATCATACTTTGAAAGACTTATCATAATCTTCCCTTGGGATTCTTCCATAAGTTTTTGTTTAATCTGATATGGATAAAGTTCGTGACCGCACATTCTGCCCTGATGAATACCGTCTATGACTTCGTTTATATATTGCTGGGTATATTTTGGGATTCTCGGAAAGCGTTGGACATATCTGTCTAACGGCATATTTTCTCTGTATCTGTTCCCGTTTGCAGTCGTTAGCATAAAATTTCCTATCTCGTTTCTTCCGCCCTCTGAATTTGGGGTAACATGTTCTATCGTTTCAGTTGAAGCAATAAAAATACGTCTTGCCGCTTCTCTCTGTGTTCTTCTGGAATACTTTACTACAAATGCATTTCGACTGCTGCCGGATGTCGGAAGAAAAATCGCACGATTTTTTATATTTTCAAAAATATCTTTTTCGTTTTCTTTTGGCGAAATTTCCGAAAGCGAATTTAAAAACGTTTTACGTTTAAATGTGTCATCTTTATTATCTGCTAAAATAATTTGTCTGCACCGTGTTGTCTTTTCTCTCAACTTCAATGCCGTCTCCGGCGAAAGTTTTCTGGACATAACATCAACTTCATCCAGCACAAAAAACTCCTCGAGTTTCAGTTTGGTAAGACATCCTCTGAACAAGAAATTTAAACAATCTTGAAGGTTTCCTCTGGGATTTTCGACAGAAAAGTCCCTGAATATAGAAAAAACAGATTTTTCTGTGGGAAGCATGTTTTTCATATAGTTTGACAAAAGGTTAATATATTCTGCAGCAAAATCACATTCCTGCAGTTTTCTTTCAAACGGGTTTATTTTATCCCCCGGGATTCCTTTTACACCTGTATAAGGACAAGTCAGGCTCCCGAGTTTTCTTAGCGGTCTGCCAGCAGAAGTCCCCTTGAGCATAATAGCCGGAAGTGCGTACTGAGGAACAGCCTCTTTTTTTTGTTTTTTCGTCATAGGCATACTCCTTCTTACTCTGAAACCATTGATTGCCAAAACATGCAAAAATCCATACCCCTTTTATGCCCATAATACCAAATTATTTTGTCGAATGCAATTTTGTGAATTTATTGTATAATTTTCCTATGCTTAATCAATTTTCTAGAACGGAACTTATAATAGGTACAGAGGGTTTAACAAAACTTTCCAAAGCCCGTATTGCCGTATTCGGAATCGGCGGTGTCGGAGGGTACGTTGTAGAGGCTCTTGTAAGGAGCGGACTCGGCTCAATCGATTTGATTGATAATGATAAAGTTACGCTGACAAATCTAAACCGCCAGATTATCGCAACGCACAAAACAATCGGAATGGATAAAGTTGATGCTGCGGAAGAAAGAATTAAAGAAATTAATCCAGATACAAAAATTACAAAACATAAATTGTTTTTTAGCCCTGAGACCGCTGATAAAATTGATTTTTCAAAGTATGATTACATTATCGATGCAATCGATACGGTTGTCGGAAAACTTGAAATCATCGAGCGTGCCAAAAAAGCGGGAGTTCCGGTAATTTCATCAATGGGAGCGGGAAATAAAATGCATCCGGAAATGTTTGAGATTGCGGACATTTCAAAAACTTCAGTCTGCCCGCTAGCAAAGGTTATCCGTCAGGAACTCAAAAAACGCGGGATAAAAAAAGTAAAGGTTGTTTATTCTAAAGAAATTCCGGTAAAACCGCACGAAAGCGAAGAGCAAATGGAAGGGAAACGGCAAATTCCGGGGAGTAACGCATTTGTACCTTCTGCAGCCGGACTTATTATTGCAGGAGAGGTTATAAGGGATTTAATTGCAAACTAATTAATGTTATTGATTTAGTCCGGATAATATACATTATTGTTTGTATCAGTCAGTTTAAGATTCTCTTTATCTAAACCCGAAACAGCACCGGTCATTAAATTTGTTATAGTTTCTGCAATACGTTCATTCAAAGGTTCTCCTGATGAGGTTGTGACTTGAACGGCTGCGGTTATAGGTTTTGCGTTTTTTGTAAACATAGATTGTTCCGGTACGGAAACTATAACTTCCGCATCCTCAATACCATCCAACTTTTTTATTAATTTTGCCAAGTCTTCATTCATTGTTTTAACCAATTTAATTTGTGCATCTTCTCTTGTTGAAAAGAAGTTTGTTTTGTCAAAAAGGTCAAACTTGGTACTTTTATTGTTCAATCCGCTTTTTGCAAGAATTACTATTGCCAAATCATAGTCTTCCTGTGTGCAAATTCGCTTGTGAGATCTGCATCTGTACCTAGGAAGAATTAATCTGGTTTTTGTTCCGTCTTGATATCTTTCTGCGCGAATACCGTGTTTTGCAAGTAGTGCTTCTATTTCTATTGCTGTACTGAGTTTATCTGTTGTAATCAGGTCTTTGTCTCTTTTTAACGGGTATTGAACATGGTCACCGGAGTAATAAATTATTGAATTTATAATCGCCAGAAACCAGATTGCCAAGAATAGAATTTGAAAAACCAGAATAAAACCAAAAAATGAATAAAAAAACTTTTTATGTTTTTTAAAAAATTTTTCAAATTTTTTGAAATTCATACACATTCTCTCTGTTTAATATACTCACTGTTGTATTAATAAAAAAGAAGAAAAAGTCAATTAAAAAAGTTTATGGTAAAATGTTAATTATTTTTTAGAAAGGATATGTTTATATGATAGAAACAGCAACAAAAGTGATTGATAAAGTAAACTCTCCGGATGACGTAAAGAAACTTTCGTTAGAAGAGATGTATACGCTTGCTGACGAAATGCGGGAAGCGATTATAAAAAAAGTTAATACAACGGGCGGTCATTTCGGACCAAACTTGGGTATAGTAGAAGCAACAATTGCGCTCCATTATGTATTCAATTCACCTGTTGATAAAATTGTATTTGATGTTTCTCATCAATGTTATCCGCATAAAATGCTGACAGGAAGAAAAGAAGGATTTTTGAATCCTGATTTATACCTAAAATATACGGGTTATACCGCACCTGAGGAAACAGACCACGATGTTTTTAAAGTCGGTCATACTTCGACTTCCGTAAGTCTTGCAACAGGTTTGGCTAAAGGGCGCGACCTTATCGGCGGTAAAGAAAATATTATCGCACTCATAGGGGATGGCTCATTAACCGGCGGAGAGGCTCTGGAAGGACTGAATATCGGTGCAACATTAGGTAGTAATTTAATAGTTATAGTAAATGACAATGACCAATCTATTGCACCAAATCAAGGCGGAATATGCGAACATTTGACCAAACTGAGAAATACAAACGGAGAATGCAAAGATAATATCTTTAAAGCCTTTGGATATGAATACTATTATATTGATGAAGGACACGATATTCAAAAATTGATTGATTTGTTCAGTAAGGTCAAAGACACGGACCACCCTGTCGTAATTCACATGCATACGATAAAAGGTAAAGGTTTTGAACCGGCAGAAACAAACAGAGAACCGTTCCACTGGATTCTTCCGAATGCATTGGACAAATTGAACGATGAAAAAGAACCTTACGTTGACTATGGAACACTCACGGCAGATTATATTGAACAAAAAGTAAACGAAGGTGTTCCGATTGTTGCAATGTCACCTGCAACACCTGCCGTAAGCGGATTTTTCCCGCCATTTAGAGAAAGAATCGGCAATCATTATATTGATGTCGGTATTGCAGAACAGCATGCTGTCGGCATGGCATCAGGAATTGCAAAACGGGGAGGTAAACCTATCTTGGCAGTCATGAGTTCTTTTATCCAAAGAGCGTATGACCAATTATCACAGGATTTGGCGCTTAATAACACTCCGGCTACGATTTTGATTTTCTGGGGCGGAATTACGAATGCCGATGCAACTCATCTTACGACATTTGATATTCCTCTTATCAGCAATATTCCGAATATTGTATATCTCTGTCCGACAAATAAATCGGAATACTTAAGAATGCTCGACTGGTCAGTTTCTCAGAATGAACATCCTGTTGTGATAAGAGTTCCGATGGTTGGACTTGATGATGAAACGATTGACACAACAGATTATTCAAAAATAAACAAATTTAAACTTGTTGAAAGGGGTGAAAAGGTCGCAATATTGGGCTTGGGTAACTCGTTTGAACTGGCAAAGAAAGTGCGGTCAAAATTGAACGATAACGGAATTAATCCGACGATTATCAACCCTATTTATGCAACAGGACTTGATAAGGAACTTCTTGAATCATTAAAGCAAAATCACAAACTTGTTATTACGATAGAAGACGGTGAAATTGACGGCGGATTCGGTGAGAAAGTAACGAGATTTTATGGTGTTTCCGATATGAAAGTTCTTAATTACGGTTCTTTTAAGGAATTTACGGACAGAGTCCCGATGAACGAACTTGAAAAACGTTATCATCTGACTCCGGAACTTATCTTAGGAGATATTATAAAAGCAATTGGTTAGGAGTTTTCTATGAGAAAGACGGGTTTTACTCTTGCAGAAGTTCTTGTAACGCTCGGAATTATTGGTGTTGTAGCGGCATTAACTACGCCTGCACTAATAAACAGTACAGGGAATGCACAAATTGGACCGAAATTGAGCAAAGCAAGGGCTGTGTTTGAGAATGCAACTCAAATGATGTTGTTAGAAGAAAATGCAAAT